>JBFGFW010000366.1:0-3142 GCA_041579395.1 Sulfitobacter sp. | reverse complement strand
CGAGGTACGCGGCTCGCGCCCCGCGCCCCCCGCTTTCCAAATCGTATTCCAGCGTTGTGTACTGGCTCCCGACTTCGCGCATCGCTTGAATCGCGCCCTCCGAAAGCTGCGCCCGCCCTAGATTCGTGTGAATGACGATGCCTGTTGCGTTGATTACCGGGCGCAAGTTGGGGTGCCGCGCTGCATCAATAGCATTGCCCAGCATGTGAACGAATGTGTCACTGTCATAGTCGGGCAGCACCACGTCACTGCCTGTCTTGATGTCCTGTCTAAGCTTATCAAGCGCGGCGCGAAGGGCGTGTGCAACCTCGTTCCGGCTATACAAATCGACCAGCGGGCGGATGGCATCCGTCCTGAGCAGGCTGTCAATCTGCGGCAGATCCCTAAGTCGATGTGTCACTTTCAGCCCTTTCGCCTTTGAAGGATCAGTCTAGTGACCCGCACGAGCGGGGCCAAGGACGTTTGACAGGCCACACCTTGCGCGTCACGGTGATGCATACCGGTTTGGTGGAGGAACATTACGTTCTCCACTCGGCTGATCCAAAAACTGAACCCGGGATTGGAGATTTTACCGTGAAATATTTGCCCATTTTCGCCGTTGCGGCGATGCTGCCGCTGACTGGCCCTGCTTTCTCAGCGGCCCATAGCGCCGAAATCATGATTGCCGAAGTTGTCTCGAACGATGGGGTGGCGGGTACCGTAAGCCTCACGCCAACGGCATCCGGCGTGACGATCGTAACCATTGACCTGACCGGCGTATCGTCAGGAGAGCATGGTGTGCACATTCACGAGACAGGCGACTGTTCCAGCGCAGATTACAAAAGCGCTGGCGGTCATTTGGCCAACGGCAAGGAACATGGCGTCATGGTCGAAGGCGGGCCGCACCCTGGTGATATGCCGAACGTATTCGTGGGTGACGACGGCGTGCTGAAAGTCACCGTGTTCAAACACGATCTGACCCTGGAACTGCTAGGCGATGATGACGGCGCGGGCTTCATCGTCCACGCAGGC
The DNA here is from genome assembly GCA_041579395.1 of Sulfitobacter sp. Classification (GTDB taxonomy): domain Bacteria; phylum Pseudomonadota; class Alphaproteobacteria; order Rhodobacterales; family Rhodobacteraceae; genus Sulfitobacter. Next base: position 2,131 of record JBFGFW010000366.1, on the reverse strand, counting down.
GCAGACGATTATGCAAGCCAACCGGCTGGCGATGCAGGGGCGCGCATCGCGTGCGCGGTGTTGGTCGCACCTAAGTAATCTTGCACCAGTTCTGACGCGATGACTGGTGGCGCGCTTGGCCTTGTCCTTGATGGGCAAGCCAATCGTTGACGCAAACCAGCCATCGCGCCACGCGCCTTGCACCCCTTCATAAGACAGCGCATTCTCGCTGGATAGAATGGAAGGGGTTTTCCCATGAAGGTTGTCGTTATGGGCGCGGGCGTCATTGGCGTCACCACCGCGTATTATCTGGCCAAACAGGGCGCAGAGGTCGTGGTGATCGACCGTCAGGTCGGGCCGGGTCTTGAGACCAGCTATGCCAACGCGGGCGAGTTGAGCTATGGCATGACCTCGCCCTGGGCTGCGCCGGGAATCCCGCTGAAGGCCATCAAATGGATGTTCATGAAGCGTCGTCCGCTGTTTATCTGGCCACTGATCAGCCCGACCATGTGGAAATGGGGCGCGCAGATGGTCGCCAACTGCAACGAGGAAAGCTATCGCATCAACAAGGGGCGCATGGTGCGCGTGTCGAATTATTCACGCGATGTCATGCCGGAACTGATCGCCGAAACCGGCATCGAATATGACGGGCGCGCGCAGGGAACGCTGCAGCTTTTCCGCACTGCAAAGCAGATGAAGGGGTCAAAGGCCGATCAGGAAATTCTGGCCGAATACGATTCTCCCTACGAGGTTCTGGGCCGTGATGCCTGCATTGCCGTCGAGCCTGCGCTGGCCGAAGTGCGCAACAAATTCGTAGGGGGCTTGCGCCTGACCGCGGATCGCACCGGGGATTGCCGGTTGTTCACCATGGCGCTGGCCGACAAATGCGTCGAAATGGGGGTCGAATTTCAGTACGGCCAATCGATCAGATCCATCGCGGTCGAAGACGGCAGGATCGCCGGCGTCGACACGGAAATTGCCGGGCGTATCACGGGCGACGCATATGTCTGTGCCATGGGCAGCTATGCAGTGAACGTGCTAAACCCCGTCGGGGTCAAGCTGCCGGTCTATCCGGTCAAGGGCTATTCCGTCACTCTGCCCGTCACCGACGATGCCTTTGCCCCCCAATCCACGATCATGGACGAAACCCACAAGGTCGCCATCACCCGTCTGGGCGACCGCATCCGCGTTGCCGGCACGGCGGAAATCGCAGGCTATTCCAACCGCCTTGGCCCACATGCCACGGACACGGTGAAACACGTCATCGGCGATCTGTTTCCCAAAGGGGGCGACATCTCGCGCGCCGAAGGCTGGACCGGTCTGCGCCCGATGACCCCCGATGGAACGCCGGTTTTGGGCCCGACGCATTATGACAACCTGTTTGTGAATACCGGTCATGGGACGCTGGGATGGACAATGGCCTGCGGGTCGGGCCGCGCTGTTGCTGACGTTGTCTTGGGCCGGACGCCCGAAATTTCGTTCGAAGGGCTTACTGCGGCGCGCTATGCCCGGTGATCCGGTGAAGCGCCTTTGCCGCAGGTACCGGCAAAATGTCCGATGTGATGTCGGCAGGTTCTTTGTCGCTAAGCCGTAAAGGTGGTCGATTCGGAAGCAGCATCAACCGCACTTTACCGTCACGGCCAAGCGGAACCTGCTTGTTGGCGGGTGTCCGACCAGTGAAACGGCACTATCGGCGTGACGTTTGGTCTTCACTTGCTTTCGTGGTCTGTTCAATTCAATGGTATTGTGGGTATGAATCAAGGGGGGTCACGGGGGACAAGATGTCTGCAGTCGAACGGAGCGCGGTAAAAGTCGTTGGGTCAGGCGACACAGCGATCGTCTTTTTGCATGGCTACGGTTGCGATAGCGGAATGTGGCGCAAAGTTTCGCCCGCATTTGAAGACAATTTTCGCGTCATCACCGATGATCTCATGGGGTACGGACAATCCGCCAAGGGGCAGTACGACACTGATCGCTATGCCACTTTGAATGCCCATGTCGATGATCTGATTGCGGTTCTCGAAGAACTGAACCTCAAGGATGTAATCGCGGTCGGCCACTCTGTCAGCGCGCTGACCGTTGGACTGGCTGCCAAACGCCGCCCTGATCTGATCGGGCGTCTTGTCATGATCTGCCCGTCGCCAAGCTATAT
>JBFGFW010000365.1:0-3142 GCA_041579395.1 Sulfitobacter sp. | reverse complement strand
CCCGACCCCTGGCCCAAGACCCGCCACCACCGCCGCCGCTTTGTGACACCGGAGCATCTGGAACCTTTGGTGCGCGTCCTGAAACCGGGCGCGATCTTCCGGGTGGCAACGGATATCGAGGATTATGTGCGCCAAACGCTGGAGCAGGTACCGCGCCATGGGTTTGACTGGCTGGCCGAGCGCCCCGCCGACTGGAAAGAGCCGTGGGACGATTGGACCCCCACACGGTACGAGCAAAAGGCCCTGCGCGAAGGCCGGGTACCGCATTATCTGACGTTTCTGAAGCGTTGAACCGACCGGACCGGGGGCTGCTTGCCCCCGGAACCCCCAGGGATATTGCCAAGCCAGAGAAGCGGGCAGACCGCACCGGGGGTGATGGACGCCGTGGGCGGGCTGGTTTATGACGGCGCTTAGCAGCGATCAAGAGGTTTTTCATGTCCAGCCACGCCACACCCGTTCCGATGATGTCCACCGCCTGCGGACCCTTGAGTGGTGTTGCAGAGGTGCCGGGAGATAAATCCATTTCACATCGATCGCTGATCCTGGGCGCGCTGTGCGTGGGCGAGACGACGATCTCGGGGCTGCTGGAAGGCGATGATGTGCTGGACACGGCCAAGGCGATGCGTGCCTTCGGGGCAGAGGTGACGGATATGGGTGGCGGCAATTGGTCGGTGCGCGGTGTCGGTGTGGGTGGCTTTGCCGAACCCGACGGCGTAATCGATTGCGGCAATTCTGGCACCGGGGTGCGGTTGATCATGGGGGCGATGGCGACTTCGCCGATCACCGCGACGTTTTCAGGCGATGCCAGCTTGAACGGGCGGCCGATGGCGCGGGTGACGGACCCGCTGGCGTTGTTCGGTGCGCAGGCGGTCGGGCGTACTGGGGGCCGGTTGCCGATGACCATCGTGGGGGCCGCAGATCCCGTGCCGGTTAACTATGCCGTCCCGGTCCCGTCCGCGCAGGTGAAATCCGCAGTCTTGCTGGCGGGGCTGAATGCACCCGGCAAGACGGTCGTGATCGAGGCCGAAGCGACGCGGGACCACACCGAGCGGATGTTGGCAGGCTTTGGGGCCGAGATCACGATTGAGCAGACCGACGCAGGCCGGGTCATCACGCTGACCGGCCAGCCTGAGTTGCAGGCACAGCATGTGGATGTGCCGCGTGATCCGTCTTCGGCGGCCTTCCCGGTCTGTGCGGCGTTAATCGTCCCCGGATCGGATGTTCTGGTGCCTGGTATTGGGTTGAACCCGACGCGGGCGGGCCTGTTTACCACGCTGCGCGAGATGGGGGCCGACCTGACCTATGAAAACGAGCGGACCGAGGGCGGTGAGCCGGTGGCGGATCTGCGCGCGCGGTTTTCGCCGGATTTGCAGGGCATCGAGGTGCCCCCCGCGCGGGCGGCTTCAATGATTGACGAATACCCGGTGCTGTCGGTCGTGGCGGCATTTGCCCAAGGCCAGACGATGATGCGCGGTGTCAAAGAGCTTCGGGTCAAGGAAAGTGACCGGATCGACGCGATGGCCAAGGGGCTGCGCGCCAATGGAATCGACGTACATGAGGGCCCTGATTGGTGGGCCGTGACCGGTCTGGGGCATGGAAATGTGCCAGGCGGGGCGACCTGTGCCAGTCAGCTGGATCACCGGATCGCGATGTCGTTCATGATTCTGGGGATGGCGGCGAACGCGCCGGTCAGTGTCGATGATGGGTCGCCCATCACCACGTCATTTCCGATTTTCGGGCCGCTGATGGACCGCCTTGGCGCGCAGATCACCAAGGGTTCCGTGTGATGCAGGGATTTACCGTGGCGATCGACGGTCCCGCAGCAGCCGGTAAGGGCACCGTTGGGCGCGCGGTTGCGGCGCATTTCGGATTTGCGCATCTGGATACCGGTCTGCTTTATCGGGCCGTAGGGGCCAAGGTGCTGGACGGGATGACGGCGGAAGACGCGGCGTTGGCGCTGACGGCTGATGATCTGGATAATGACCTGTTGCGGACCAGCGCGGTTGCCGAAGCGGCCAGCAAGGCGGCTGCGATCCCGGCGGTGCGTGCGGCTTTGGTTGATTTCCAGCGCAGTTTCGCGATGCGGGCCGGGGGTGCCGTATTGGATGGGCGCGACATCGGCACGGTGATCTGCCCCGACGCGCAGGTAAAACTGTTCATTACCGCAACGCCGCAGATCCGCGCGCTGCGCCGCCATGCAGAATTGCACGCCAAGGGCGAAGACGTAAGCCTGGAAGACGTGCTGGCAGACGTGAAACTGCGCGATGCCCGGGACAGCACCCGCGCCGAAGCGCCGTTGAAACCAGCTGCGGACGCCGTTCAACTGGATACCTCAGAGATGAGCATCGACGACGCTGTTGCGGCCGCGATTGCGTTGGTTGCGGCACGCCACCAAGGCTAGGGGCTTGGTGTGGGCATTTGCGCCGGGCAGCATGAGGTCGACATCAAGTGAAATATTCAAAAGGCCTCCGATAGACTTCAAAAGCGCAGCATACGGCACGCCGGGGTGGTGACGCAGGCGCACTTCACGCGATCAGAGAGCCGAATTACGCAAAGCTCTGCCGGTTTCGGTGGTGCGCGGGCTTGGTGCTTGCAGCGCGCGCCGATCTGACTTATACGACGCCATGTCTAAGGGGCGGATACAGCTTCGGACGCGATATCTCAGGCGGGGTCGGATTCATCCGGCCCTCTTTTCATTTCGTACCGGACACCAACGCAGACGACACATGAAACCACAGACCGGCGGAGACAACCGCGCGGCCAGAAACCAAATGCTAAAGGAAACGTGAAGCTACATGGCTATGAACTCAATGGAAGACTTCGAAGCACTTTTGGAAGAAAGCTTTGAAATGGACACGCCCGAAGAGGGCTCAGTTGTCAAAGGCAAGGTCATCGCGATTGAAGCGGGCCAAGCCATCATCGACGTTGGCTACAAGATGGAAGGCCGCGTCGATCTGAAAGAATTTGCCGAACCCGGCGAAGCACCCAAGGTCGAAGTCGGCGACGAAGTGGAAGTGTTCCTGCGTCAGGTCGAAAACTCGCGTGGCGAAGCTGTTATCTCTCGTGAGATGGCGCGCCGCGAAGAAGCCTGGGACCGTCTGGAAAAAGCCTATGCCGCAGAAGAGCGCGTCGAAGGCGCGAT
>JBFGFW010000364.1:0-3146 GCA_041579395.1 Sulfitobacter sp. | reverse complement strand
CCCATAGCGTCCCTCATTATCCATCGTGGTTCCGCGCTGTTTTGCCGGTATCGGGGCTGGGGTCAATGCACCTGCTTGGCAATTGCGCCAACACGTCCTAGGTAACTGTCAAAGAAATGCACACAGGAGACGACCATGGCCGAAATCAAAGACCCCGAAAACACGATTCTGATGGAGCTGAAAGGCGGCACCGTCACAATTCAGCTTCTGCCCGATATCGCGCCTAAGCATGTTGAACGTATGAAGGCGCTGGCGCGCGCCGGCAAATACGACAACGTCGCCTTTCACCGGGTGATCGAAGGGTTCATGGCCCAGACCGGTGATGTGGCCAATGGCAACATGGAAGACAACTTCAACCTGCGCGCCGCAGGTACCGGCGGGTCTGACATGCCGAATGTGCCTGCCGAGTTTTCCAAGGTGCCGCACGCCCGTGGCAGCATCGGTGCGGCGCGTTCCGCCACCCCCGACAGCGCCAACAGCCAGTTTTTCATCAACTTCAAGGACAACGATTTCCTGAACGGTCAGTACACCGTTTACGGCCAGGTGATTTCTGGGATGGCCCACGTCGACGCACTGAACCGGGGCGAGCCGCCAGCGGAGCCGGACCGGATGATCAGCGTCAAGGTGGCCGCCGATGCTTAATGTCATCGCAACATCCGTTGCAGCACTGCTGATCGGCAGTGCCGCGTTCGCCAGCAATCTGGAAATCACCGTCGACGGCGAAGCCACCGGCACGATCACGATTGACCTGCTGGACGACGTGGCCCCCGAGCATGTCGCCCGTCTGAAAGCCTTGGCCGGAGCAGGGGCCTATGACGGCATCGTGTTTCACCGGGTGATCGACGGCTTCATGGCTCAAACCGGCGATGTCGAATTTGGCAAAGTGGGCGGTGATACCGCACGTGCCGGCATGGGCGGGTCCGACATGCCTGATCTTGCCGCTGAATTTTCGGATATTCCGTTCGACCGTGGTGTCGTCGGCATGGCGCGCAGCCAAGACCCCAATTCTGCTAATTCGCAATTCTTCATCATGTTCGACGAAGGGTATTTCCTGAACGGGCAATACACGGTTGTCGGCAAGGTGACCGAAGGGCTGGACGTGCTGGATGCGATCAAGCGCGGAACCGGCGGCAACGGCGCGGTCGAAGACGAACCCGACCGCATGGTCAGCGTCAAAGTTTCCGATTAAGTTCAACTTCTCGTGGGGCGGGCTGACAGGTCCGCCCCACATCGTGTTTAATCGCGCCATGATCAAACACCTTTCCCTCCTTCTTATCGCTGTCCTGTTGCTTGTCCCGCAAGCTGCCGCCGCAGATCCAGAGTTCTGGAAAAACGAGTGGCCCGACACCGATTTTTCCCGAACATCTGTCACCAGCTGGACCGAGGTGATTTCGGGTGGGCCGGGCAAGGACGGCATTCCGGCCCTTGATAAGCCGCCTTTTGTCGCCGCGGCCAGCCAGACCCAGATCGATGCCCGCGAACCCGTGATCACCATCGAAATGGACGGGCAGGTTCCGCGCGCCTATCCGATCCGCTATCTGACATGGCATGAAATCGTGAACGACGTGGTGGGGGGACTGCCCATTGCCGTGACCTTTTGTCCTTTGTGCAATTCGGCGCTGACCTTTGACCGTCGCGTCAAGGGCCGGACCCTGCGGTTCGGGGTGACCGGCAAGCTGCGCAATTCCGACATGATCATGTACGACGCCCAGACCCAAAGCTGGTGGCAGCAGGCGCAGGGCAGGGCGATCGTGGGGGCGCTGACCGGAACCGATCTGGTCCTGATCCCCAGTTGGATGGAAAGCTGGGGCGCGTTCGTCGCCCGCAACCCCGCCGGCGTGGTGATGGCAGAGCCGTCCTTTGCCCGCGCCTATGGCCGCAATCCGTATCAGGGGTATGATTCGTCGAAACGCCCGTTTCTCTACAGTGGTGATCCGCCGCCGCATGGCGTGGCCGCGCTGGCCCGCGTGGTGCGGGTGGGCACGCGCGCCTGGCCGTTGTCGCGGCTGGCGGACGCAACGCAGATCACCGAGGCGGGCGTGACCATCACCTGGAGCGCGGGACAGGCGTCGGCCCTCGACACCGCGCAGATCGGCAAGGGCCGCGATATCGGCAACATCCGCGTGCGCGATGCGCAGGGGCGCGATGTGCCCCATGACGTGATGTTTGCCTTTGCTTTCCATGCCTTCTGGCCTGACGGCCAGTGGATGCTGGGGCAGTAGCCGACAGAAAAAGGGCGTCGCACCCAAGCGACGCCCGAAATTTTCAGCCGTACCTGATTGGATCAGGAAGCGGGGTTTGGCTTTTGCGCAGGTGCGGATTTTGCACCGGGGTTCAGCGGATCGTCCTGACGCTGGACCGACCCTTCGAAATGCGCACCGGATTCGATGGCGATGGTCTTGTGGATGATGTCGCCCTCGACGCGGGCCGTCGATGTCAGACGCACCTTCAGGCCACGCACGCGGCCAACGATGCGGCCATTGATCACCACATCATCGGCAACCACTTCACCTTTGATCGTTGCGGTCTCGCCGATGGTCAGCAGATGCGCGCGAATGTCGCCCTCGACCGTGCCTTCAACCTGAATGTCGCCGGTTGTTTTCATGTTTCCAGTGACATGCAGGTCGGACGAAAGGATCGACGCAGGCGGCTTTGCCTTGGGTGCGCTGGCCTTGAATTCGTTTGACTTGGGTGCCATCGGCGTGGAGGACGAAGATGCCGCCGAAGATGTGCTGGACACGTCTTGGTCTTGCTTGGGGGCGGGATCGTTGATTTTGCTCTTAGAAAACATCGTTTGCAGCCTTGATAAAGATCATGGGATTTACAGCCTTGCCACCGACACGAACTTCGTAATGCAGGTGGACACCGGTTACCCGTCCAGAAGCTCCCATATCACCAATATGCTGTCCGCGCGATACCCTTTGGCCAACTTTTACCCGCAATTTTGACAAGTGGGCATAACGGGTCTCGACTCCGAAATCGTGTTGGATCTTGACCAGACGGCCATACCCGGACCCCCAACCCGCATGCGTGACCACGCCATCCGCTGTTGCGTGTAGCGGTGTACCGCTGCTGGCGGCAAAGTCGACACCGTTGTGCATGCGCCGGCCACCGGTCTTTGGATCGCGGCGAAATCCGAACTGGCT
>JBFGFW010000363.1:0-3154 GCA_041579395.1 Sulfitobacter sp. | reverse complement strand
CCGCGACGGCGCTTGGATCGGTCGCATCCGTTGCCGTCAGCTTTCTTGATCTGGCGTCGGATGCGATGCAGCAATTGGCCGATGACACCGGTACCCTGACGCTGGTCGCAGTGCGCGATGATTCCAGGATGATGCTGGTCCGCACCTGGCGACCGCGCAACGCCTCGACGATCTGGCTGGAGCCGGGGCACCGCATTCCGGTACTGGGATCGTCGTCCGGCATGGCCGTCGTGGCGTCACTCAGCGAGGAACGCTTTGAACAGTTGACGCCCGATGCGGATATGCGACAGTTCCGGTCGGATGGATATTCACAGCTGATCGGACAGGGGTTCGCCTATGCGCTGGAAGGCACCCGCTATGCCAGCACGGTCAATGCCGTCAGCGTGCCGTACTTTGCCGAAGAATTCGGCGAACCGGTGGCCTTTACGGCGGGGGCGATGCCGGGCGATTTGCCCGACAGTCGGATCCGCGAAGAAGTCGGGCCGGCGCTGCGTGAACTTGTGCGCGCCCTGGAGCAGCGCACGGGTCGCACCCCGGCGCTTAGCCGCCGCGACTGAACCTATGACGAAGGAAAGATAAGATGACGGACAAGATCGCCTATTCCCGCACCGATGACATCGCTGTTCTGCGCATTCAGAACCCCCCGGTAAACGCCCTGTCTCATGCCGTCCGCGAAGGTCTGGTTGCCGGGATCGAGCGGGCCGAAGCTGACGCAGGCGTCAAAGCCGTTGTGATCGTCGGCGAAGGACGTGCATTCATCGCAGGCGCAGACATCACCGAATTTGGCAAGACCCCGCTAGAGCCGTTCCTGCCCGACGTCTGCAAACGTCTTGAGGCGTCGCCGCTTCTGGTCATCGCGTCGCTGCATGGCGTGTCCCTTGGCGGCGGGCTTGAGATCGCCCTGTCCGCGCATTACCGCATCGCGCAGCCCTCGGCGCGCGTCGGCCTGCCCGAAGTTCACCTGGGCTTGATCCCAGGTGCCGGGGGTACGCAGCGTTTGCCGCGCCTGATCGGTGTGGATGCCGCACTTGATCTGATCACCACGGGCCGTCAGGTCAAGGCTGACGAGGCCGCAAAGCTGGGCATCATCGACAAGATCGTCGAAGGCGATCCCGAAGCCGTAGGCATAGACTATGCCGGGGATCTGATCACCAGCGGGGCCGACCGCCGCCCCGTTAGCGAAATGCCGACCCCCGACCCCATCGATTGGGACGCCGCCTATGACGCCACGCTGGCCAAGGGCCGCGGACAGATTTCGCCAGCGCAGGCGGTGCGCGCCGTTCAGGCGTCGGTCGAGCTGTCGTTTGACGATGGCATGTTGGCAGAGCGTGAAATGTTCATGGACCTGATGAAAACTGACCAACGCCAAGGCATGATCCACGCGTTCTTTGCCGAACGTGCCGTGGGCAACCTGCCCGAGTTGAAAGGCGTCGAACCCCGCGCGCTGCAATCCATCGGCGTAATCGGGGGCGGCACCATGGGCGCGGGGATCGCGACGGCGGCGTTGCTGGCCGGGTTCAACGTCGTGCTGATCGAAATGACAACCGACGCCGCCGAGGCCGCGCGTCAGCGGCTCGTCGGAAACCTGTCAGGCGCGCTGAAGCGGGGCAAGATCACCCAGCAACAATTCGATGCGCTGACAACGATTGCCTTGGAATTGTCGGTGAACTACGACAGCCTTGCGTCGGCCGATCTGGTGATCGAGGCCGTCTTTGAGGACATGGATGTCAAGAAACAGGTGTTCGCCAAGCTTGATGCCGTGTGCAAGCCCGGTGCCATCCTCGCGTCAAACACATCTTATCTGGATGTGAACGAAATTGCCGACAGCACCTCGCGGCCCGGCGACGTGATCGGGCTGCATTTCTTTTCGCCGGCCCACGTGATGAAGCTGTTGGAAATCGTGGTGGCGGATAAGACCGCCCCGGATGTGGTCGCAACCGGTTTTGCGCTTGGCAAGGCGCTTGGAAAAATCTCGGTGCGTGCGGGCGTTTGCGATGGCTTTATCGGCAACCGGATTCTGGCGACTTATCGCACAGCGGCGGATCACATGGTGCTGGACGGCGCATCGCCCTATCAAATTGACCGCGCGCTGGAAGATTTCGGTTTCGCCATGGGCCCCTTTGCCGTGGCCGATCTGGCCGGGCTGGACATCGGCTGGGCCACACGCAAGCGCAAGGCTCCGCACCGCCATCCGGCTGAACGGGTGCCGACCTATCCCGACAAGATCTGCGAGGCGGGCAATTTTGGGCAAAAGACCGGCAAAGGGTACTACATCTATGAAAAAGGTGCGCGGCGCGGTGTGCCTAACCCCGAAGTCACCGAATTGATCGAGGCAGAGCGCGCCGAGCGCGGAATCACCCCGAATAACTTTAGCGATGCGGACATCGTGCGCCGCTATATGGCCGCGATGGTGAACGAGGCGGCCAAAGTCATCGGCGAAGGCATCGCCAAGCGCCCCCTTGACGTCGATATGGTGCTGCTGTTCGGCTATGGCTTTCCGCGCTACTGGGGTGGACCGATGAAATGGGCCGACCTGCAGGGCCTGCCCGAACTGCTGGCCGAGATTGAATCTTATGCCGAGGAAGACCCATGGTTCTGGGAACCGGCACCGCTGTTGAAAGAACTGGTGGCAAAAGGCCGCAACTTCGATGACCTGAACAAGGACGCAGCTAAATAGCAGCGCAGACATAACCGGGGCCGGCTGCCCCAACGACATCAACCGGAGGAACGACGAATGGACCTGAGCTATAGCGACGAAGAAAAAGCCTTTCGCGCCGAAGTGCGCGCTTTTCTGGATGAAAAACTACCCAAGGAAATGAGCGACAAGATCCGCAAAGGCGAAGAACTTGGCAAGGAAGGTCAGGAAAAGTGGCACGCCATCCTGAACACGCAAGGGTGGCTTGCCCCAAACTGGCCGAAGAAATTTGGCGGTGCCGAATGGAACGCGGTTCAGCGCCACATCTTCGAAGAAGAAGCCGCCGCCGCCTATGCGCCCCGGATCGTGCCGTTCGGTTTGTCGATGCTGGCCCCCGTTCTGCAGAAATTCGGCTCGCAGGAGCAGAATGATTATTGGCTGCCCCGCATCCTGTCGGGTGAAGACTGGTGGTGTCAGGGTTATTCGGAACCCGGTGCCGGGTCCGACCTTGCGTCGCTG
>JBFGFW010000362.1:0-3173 GCA_041579395.1 Sulfitobacter sp. | reverse complement strand
GCGCCGCCTTCACGTCGCTCTTGCCCGACATATCCACATACACCGACGGCACCTGCGCCAGTTCACCGATCTGGTCATAGGTCAGCACGCTGTCGCAGACCCCCAACCCATCGACAAAGGCGCGGTTCTTACGCGAGGTGAGCCCGACGATCCCGTACGAGCGACCGGCGGGTTCGCTTAGATAGGTGCACAGCCCCAGCCCGGTTTTCGACGACGCGCTGCCGATGATGATCTGCTCGGCCCCGAAAAATCCATTGTCCTGCAACCAGTCGAACAGCAGATAGGACGTTGCCAGCAACGGCTGCAGCAAGGCGCGCAGATGATCGTCTTGCGCGCTTGTTGCCCGGACAGGCGTGTATTGGTTATAGATCAGCGGCAATTTCGCGCGGTGCGGCGCAGTATCAGTGAACCCGCCCGGCCCGGCCTGCGCGTGGATCACCAATTCCTCGGCCATGGGATAGAAACCATAAAGCCGCGTTCCCTCGGTCAGGTCGGGATTGCGTGTCTCGGTCACGACGGCGGTGCCCCAGACCGGAACGATCCCCCAGCCGTCAACACCGCTGGGGAAGAATTGCCAATATCCGATGTCAAAGCCCGCAGCGGCATAGGTCACGTTGTTGGCCGTCAGCGCAAAGCTCTCAAGCTTCAGCCGGGTTTCGCCCTCCGCCAGCGGCGCGGATGCCACCTGATCCGGCTTGGTCTCGGTGATGATTTTCTGGTTGACCAAAATACGCTGCATGATGTGATATCCCTGATGATGTGCGGCCAGTTTAGCCTGCATTTTCGCCTCTTGTGTTAGAATTTCGCGCTGACGTTGCGCCGCGGTGAATCCGGCAGAATTAGTCTTTAACAAAATCAAAGACTTGGACGATATCGATGCGCTGAAACCTGCGCGCCAAGGTCACAGGCATTGCACCTGATATGCCCCGTCTGCTATAGAAAACCGCAATATATAGAACCAGCAAGAGCTAGGCAGATCACGTGAACGACACGCCAGAAACCCCTGAAAACGATGATGAAATTCCAGCTGAACGGCCTGTGTACGACGGCCCTTCGGTCACCATCGAACACGAGATGCGCACGTCCTATCTGGATTATGCCATGTCGGTCATCGTTTCGCGCGCCATTCCTGACCTGCGCGACGGCCTGAAACCGGTCCACCGGCGCATCATCTATTCGATGTACGAAAAAGGCATCACCCACGACAAAACCTATCGTAAATCGGCCAAATCCGTGGGCGACGTGATGGGCTCGTATCACCCGCATGGTGATAGCGCGATTTATGACGCGCTGGTGCGCATGGCGCAGGATTTCTCGATGTCGCTGCCGTTGATCGACGGCCAGGGCAACTTTGGCTCGATGGACGGCGATAGTGCGGCGGCCATGCGCTATACGGAATCGCGGCTGGACAAGGTCGCGTCGTTCATGACCAGCGATCTGGACAAGGAAACCGTCAATTTCATCGACAACTACGATGGCAAGGAACGCGAACCTACGGTTTTGCCTGCGCGGTTCCCGAACATGCTGGTCAACGGTGCGGGCGGTATCGCCGTCGGCATGGCCACCAACATCCCGCCCCACAATCTGGGCGAGGTCATAGATGCCTGTCAGGCGCTGATCGTGAACCCCGATCTGACCTCGGAAGAGCTGATCGAATATATTCCCGGCCCCGATTTCCCGACCGGCGGCATCATGCTGGGCCGCACCGGTGCGCGCAAAGCATATCTTGAGGGGCGTGGCAGCGTCATCATGCGCGCCAAGACCCGCGTCGAAGAGATACGCAAGGACCGCTTTGCCATCATCATTGACGAGATCTGCTATCAGGTGAACAAGGCCTCGATGATCGAAAAGATCGCTGAACAGGTCCGCGAGAAAAAGATAGACGGCATTGCCCATGTGCAGGACGAATCAGATCGAAATGGCGTCCGCGTCGTCATTGAGCTGAAGCGCGATGCGACAGCCGAAGTGGTGATGAACCAACTGTTCCGGTTCACGCCGATGCAGACCTATTTCGGTTGCAACATGCTGGCGTTGAACGGTGGCCGGCCCGAGCAGCTGACTTTGCGCAAGTTTTTGACCTATTTCATTGATTTCCGCGAAGACGTTGTCGCCCGCCGCACCGCGTTCCTGCTGCGCAAGGCCCGCGAACGCAGCCATATCCTGTGTGGTCTGGCCGTTGCCGTCACCAACATCGACGAGGTCGTCGCGACCATCCGGTCATCTGCCGACGCGTCCGAGGCGCGCGAAAAGCTGATGACGCGGCGCTGGCCAGCTGCATCCATCCTCCCCTATATCGCGCTGATTGATGACCCGACCCACACCGCCAACGACGACGGCACCTATAACCTGTCCGAAGCGCAGGCCCGCGCCATTCTGGAACTGCGTCTGCAGCGCCTGACCCAGATCGGCGTCAAGGAAGTCACCGACGAATTGGAAGAACTGGCCAAGAAGATCAAGGAATACCTTGAGATTTTGGGGTCACGCGAGCGGATCATGGGCATTATCTCGGCCGAGCTTCAGGAGGTGCGGGATCTCTTTGCCGTGCCGCGCCGCACCGAGATCGTCGATTGGTCCGGTGACATGGACGACGAAGACCTGATCGCGCGCGAAGACATGGTCGTGACCGTCACGTCCGGTGGCTATATCAAGCGCACGCCGCTGATAGATTTCCGCAGCCAGCGCCGTGGGGGCAAAGGCGTATCCGGCATGCAGACCAAGGAAGAGGATGTCGTCACGACCCTTTTCGTGGCCAATACCCACACGCAACTGCTGTTTTTCACGACCGACGGCATGGTTTACAAGCTGAAGACATGGCGTCTGCCGCAAGGCAGCCGAACATCCAAAGGCAAGGCGATCATCAACATCCTGCCGATTCCCGTCGGCGTTTCCATCGCGGCGATCATGCCGGTCGATCGGGACGAAGCCGAATGGGACGATCTGCAGGTGGTGTTTGCCACTTCGGCGGGTACGGTGCGGCGCAACAAGCTGTCGGATTTCACCAACGTCATGCGCAACGGCAAGATCGCGATGAAGTTCGAAGACGATCATGCCAAAACCACACTGATCAATGCCCGCATCGCATCGAACGATGATGATGTGATGCTGGTGACCAATTCGGGTCGGGCGATCCGCTTTCCGGCCACCGATGTGCGCGTATTCAACAGCCGCGCATC
>JBFGFW010000361.1:0-3174 GCA_041579395.1 Sulfitobacter sp. | reverse complement strand
TGCTCGAACGTAGTCGGGGAAATCAATCCGGTGACCGAAATCACCGCGTTGGCCCATGCCGCCGGGGCCTTTGTCTGCGTCGATGGAGTGTCATATGCGCCGCATGGTTTTCCCGATGTGGGCGCACTGGGGCCGGATATCTATCTGTTTTCGGCGTACAAAACCTATGGGCCGCATCAGGGGTTGATGGTGATCCGGCGGGCGTTGGCGGAATTGCTGCCAAATCAGGGGCATTATTTCAACGGCGACAGCCTGTACAAACGGTTTACGCCAGCCGGGCCCGATCATGCGCAGATTGCGGCCTGTGCGGGTATGGCCGATTATGTTGACAGCCTTTATGCCCACCACGATGGCGGCACTGTGGGGCCTGCGGCACGTGGTGCGGTGGTGCATGACCTGATGCGCACACATGAAATCGCGCTGCTGCAACCGCTGCTGGATGCGCTGAGCGCGCGCAATGACGTGCGGCTGCTTGGGCCATCGCAGGCAGAGGCACGCGCGCCGACGGTTGCTGTGGCCTTGGGCCGCCCGGCCGAGCCTGTGGCGGCCGAGTTGGCCAAGCACGGGATCATGGCAGGCGGGGGTGATTTTTACGCCGTGCGCGCGTTGCAGGGCATGGGGGTCGACCCTGAACAGGGCGTGCTGCGGCTAAGTTTCACCCATTACACCAGTAGGAGCGAGGTTGATCAGCTACTTACGGCATTGGAAAAAGTGCTCTAGGGCTTGAATTCAATGGCTTCGTCCTACCTGTGACCCGTCCTTAAAAAGAAGCGAAAAGTGGCCGAAAATTCTCCGATACTTGTTTGGTTTCGTCGTGACCTGCGGCTCAGCGACCATCCGGCGCTGAGTGCTGCGGCAAAAACCGGACGCCCCGTTGTTCCTGTGTTTATCCATGACGCGCAGGTCGACGGGTTGAGGGCTGCGCCGAAATGGCGTCTGGGGTTGGGGATCGGCGCGTTTGACGCGGCCCTGCAGCAAAAATCCAGCCGTCTGATTCTACGCGAGGGCGACGCGTTGGAAGCGCTTCAAGCGCTGATCAAAGAGACCGGGGCAGGGGCTGTTTATTGGTCGCGGCTTTATGATCCCGATGCGACCAAACGCGACGCTGCCATCAAGGAAACGCTGAAAGAAGCCGGTATCGATGCACAGTCCTTCGGTGGGCATCTGATGTTCGAACCGTGGACGGTCGAGACGAAAGCGGGCGGGTATTACAAGGTCTATACGCCGTTTTGGAACGCTGTAAAGAATAACGGTGTAGACGCAGCGTTGGCCGCCCCCAAGACGCTGACCGCGCCGACGGAATGGCCCGCCAGCGACGATCTGGACGCCTGGAACATGGGGGCCGCGATGCAGCGTGGCGCGGATATCGTGCGGCCCTTTGTTCAACTGGGCGAAAAGGCCGCGCAGTCCCGCCTTGGGGCGTTCATCGCTCATGGCATCGCAGAGTATAAGCAAAACCGCGACATCCCCGGCGTCGATGGCACGTCGAACCTGTCGGAAAACCTGTCGTTGGGTGAAATCAGTCCGCATCAGTGCTGGCACGCTGGGGTTCGGGCGCTGGAAGACGGCAAACAGGGGGCCGAAACGTTCCTCAAGGAGCTTGTCTGGCGCGAATTCGCCTATCATCTGATGCACCACAGCCCGCGCATCCTGACCGATAATTGGCGCGAGGAATGGCAGGCCTTTCCCTGGAACGAGGACGAACGACTGGCCGAGGTGAAAGCCTGGAAGCAGGGCCGCACGGGCGAGCCGTTTGTCGATGCGGCGATGCGCGAAATGTATGTGACCGGGCGGATGCACAACCGGGGCCGGATGATCGTCGCCAGTTATTTGACCAAACATCTGATGTGCCATTGGCGCATTGGGCAAAAATGGTTCGAAGACTGCCTGATCGACTGGGATCCGGCCAGCAACGCCATGGGCTGGCAATGGGCAGCAGGGTCTGGGCCGGATGCAACGCCCTTTTTCCGTGTGTTCAACCCTGAGACCCAGCTGGATAAATTTGACAAGAACCGTGAATATGCAAGCCGCTGGATCGCCGAAGGCCGTGCCAATCCCCACAAGGATGCGCTGGCCTATTTCGACGCGATCCCGAGGCGTTGGAACATGTCGCCGCAAGACGATTATCCTGACCGCATCATCGCGCTGGACCGCGGCCGGGAACGGGCACTGGAAAAGTACAAGAACCGAAACTTCTAGCATTTGCGAAACGTATCTGCAGTGCATAAAGTTCACATTCGCGCCCCCGAAGGCGTACAGGAGTCCACATGATTTTGACCACCACTGATGCGCAGAAGAATCTGCCGCGTTACTTCTCGCGCGTGTTTGCGATGGCGCAAGAGATGCAGAACGGTCAGGTGGATTTTGTCTTGCCCGATGGCCGCCGGTTCCGCGCCAAGGGCAAGAACCCGCTGCCGGTTGCCGAAATCCACATTCACAACGACGATCTGTTTGCCCGCCTGATCCGCGAAGGCGATCTGGGCTTTAGCGACGCCTATCTTGACGAATGGTGGAGCACGCCGGATTTGCAGGCGTTCATGGACGTGGCCCACGCCAACGAAGACATCTACGATTCATTCCCAGGCATGGGGCTGGTGCGCAAATACGAATCCCTGCGCTTTTGGCTGCAGAGCAACAGCAAGAAACAGGCGCGCAAGAACATCAGCTATCATTATGATCTGGGTAATGATTTCTACAAGCTGTGGCTGGATGACACGATGACGTATTCCAGCGCGCTGTTCGAAGACGGTGCCCAGCAGTCGCTTGAGGCGGCACAGACCGCGAAATACGCGTCGATGGTCGACCAGATGGGCGTGCAGGCGGGCGATCATGTGCTGGAAATCGGCTGTGGTTGGGGCGGGTTTGCCGAATACGCCGCCAAAGAGCGCGGTTTGAAGGTGACCTGTCTGACGATCAGCAAAGAACAGTTCAACTATGCCAAGGACCGCATTGAAAAGGCTGGTCTTTCCGATATGGTGGAATTCAAGCTGCAAGATTACCGCGATGAACGCGGGGTCTATGACGGCATCGCCAGCATCGAAATGTTCGAGGCCGTTGGCGAGAAGTACTGGCCGTCTTATTTCAACACGCTGCGGGACCGCCTGAAGCCGGGCAAACTTGCCACGTTGCAGATCATCACCGTGCCTGACCGGCGCTGGAAGATCTACAAACGCG
>JBFGFW010000360.1:0-3178 GCA_041579395.1 Sulfitobacter sp. | reverse complement strand
GCTTCATCCGCGTGCCAAAGCCCGCGGCGAACATCATCACGGCATTCGGTGTGTCGCGCATCGGAATTTCAGTTCCTTCAAGAATTCTGGCGTCGGTTCGGGCAGCATAGGTCCGAGCAGTTTATCAAGGTCTGCCAACGCAGGATTGCCCAGGTTTCGCTGCACATAGCCCCAAACGCGCGGGATTAAATCAACATAATGCGCTTTGCCATCGCGCAGGCACAACCGTGTGAAAATGCCCAAGATGCGCAGATTACGTTGAAGACCCAGCAAGGCATAGGCCGCGTGAAAGGCATCAAGATCGGTTTTAGTGCGCTGCGCATAGCGGGCGATCATCTCGGCTTCGATCTCGGGGGCGACATCGCGGCGGGCGTCCTGCAGGATCGACACCAGATCATAGGCAGGATGTCCCAACAACGCATCTTGAAAATCCAACAGACCGACCCGCGCGACGCCTGTACGGTCTGGCAGCCAAATCAAATTTTCCACATGATAATCGCGCAGGATCACAACGCGTGCCGCCCCATCCAACATCGCCACCATCGGGCGAAACAGCGTGTCGAATTGCGCTATTGGTTTGCTGTCGTTGATGTACCATTCGAAAAACAGTGCCGTGGCATCCACCAGCCAATTTGAATCGCAGATCGGCAAGGAAATCTGATCTGCCTGATGCAAAGCGATCAACGCGTCCGTGGCGGCAGCATAAAGGGGGGCCGTCTGTGTTGGGTCCTGATCCATCAGCCGGGCGAAAACCGCATCGCCCAGATCCTCGATCAGCAAAAACCCGTTCGCCGCGTCTTTGGCCAGGATTTGCGGCGCGCTTAGACCCTGCGCCAACAGATAATCGGCAATTTTGATAAACGGGCGCACGTCTTCGTGCTTGTCGGGGGGCGCATCCATGAAAACGGAAGATATCCCGTCGTCGCGGATCAACCTGTCGTAACGCCGGTTCGAGGCGTCCCCGGCCAATAGGCTGCGGCGTGCCGCATCCCAGCCCGCCGCCTTGATGAACTGGTTTGCTGCGGCCCCGCGATCAGTCATTCCAGACCTCAAGCTTTGGCGTCCATTTAGGATCTGTCCACCGCACTTGAAGCTGGCGGGTGTCGTCGCCGGTGGTTTCCAGCATCAGATCAAGGGCATCATCAGGACGCAGACGGCCAAGGCGGTCAGGCCATTCCACCAGACAGATCGCGCTGTCGAACGCGTCGCCCAATCCCAGCTCCTCAATCTCGATGCTTGAGGTCAGGCGGTAAAGATCCGCATGCCACAAAGTGCCGACGACGGTGTCATAGGTCTGAACAAGGGTGAAAGTCGGCGATGGCACGTCTTCGGGTACCGAAAGCAGCGATTGAATCAGCGACCGCGCGAAATGAGTTTTGCCGCTCCCCACGTCACCGGACAGCAAAATCGTATCGCCAGCCTGCACCACGCCCCCCAAGGCGCGCGCAAATCGGGCGGTCTGGTCTGCACCTTGCAGAAGAATAGAGAGCGTTCGGGCTGACATGGGAACAAGCTACTTGCGCGGGTTGGTGCGCCGCAAGCCGAAACGGGTGTCAGATGTCCGTCAACACGTCCTTGGGATGGGACGGTTCAATCGGCGCGCCAAGTTTCTTGACGATGTGGAACCGGACCAAGGTGGCACCCGCCACGATCGGCGACATCAGGCAGGTCAACTGTGCCCCGTCTGCCAGATAGACAGGCAAGCTCCATGGTTTACGGTCGCCGAAATTGCGCACGAAACTTTCAATCTCTTCCCACATCTGGTTGGGCGCGCATTTACGTCTCCAATCCTGAATGGCGTCGTGGATTGTCACGTCGGCAAAACTTGTTTCGGGGTGGACTTGCCACAGACCTTGATACGCTGCATTCGAGAAGGTGAGGATGCCGGATCTTGAGAATACGGCAATGCCATCGTCAAGCGTGTCGAGCATGGATTGCCCCAACTCAAGCTCTGCCCTGAAGTTGCGGGTCAGACTGACTTCGGCGCTGATATCCTCGATCAGAAAGGCAGTTGCACCGTCGGGGTGGGGGCGCCCTTTGACGCGGTATGTTTGTCCGCTGTCCAGCGACCACGTTTCTTCATAGCGACCATCGTTGGCGGCGCGGATCAGATCGGATATCGCAATGCGCCAGTTTTTGTAGTTCTTCGGCTCGGGCATTCTGCGGGTTTCGCGCAACAGATCGAAAAAGCTTTCGACACTGGGCCGCCCGCTTAGAAATTCAGCCTTCAGCCCGGTCAGATCGACCAAAGCCGGGTTGAACAACACAAGCTGCTTGTTGCGGTCAAAGATCGCCAGCCCGATCGACAGTTGCGCGAAGGTCTTGGCCAACGTCTGGACAAAATTTCGCTGCGCTTCTTCAGCATGCACAAGGGCGCTGACGCAGATCGCCTGATAGCTCAGGATCCCGTCGATTTCAGTGCGGGTCACTTCGTACCATTGCTTTTTGTCGGTGGCTGCGTCCCGCAATGATACCCGTTGCGACGTTTCGGTCAGAGATGGATCAAAGAGCGGGACGTCGTCATGGGAATGATCCGGAAATGTGCTGGCATGTGTGTCTTTGTAGACCTGATTGCACCACAGAAGGGTGCCTTCCTGGTCAGTTTGCCAGACCGGCATCGACAGGGTTTTCGTCAGATGACGCAAATGGCCCAGGATGCTGGGCTCGCTGTCCCCTTGATCCGGTGCGGCGGGCAATATGCTGACGTGGCTGAACGCATTTTTCCAGCGGATCTTGATCTGCATCGGCCCGCTGGAATCTTCTGCGGACAGGGTCAAATCGCCTGTGTGCATCATCGATGGTCTGGCGGGAAACAGGGGAAAGCGGGCAACCAATTTTTCATGAAGATCCGCCCACTCGTCATAGCCCGGTTCAAGCGCATAAAAAGCATCAGCCCCCGCGCTGGCATGTTGCAGCACACCGCGATCAAAAAGATAGCAGATGTCGTCGGCATCCTGGTCTGGCAATAGCGTGCGGGACGGTTTCTTCGTATCCCTGATCCAGATGTAAGCCAGACTGCCACTGGTCAAAGCGGCACAAATCATCAGAGCGATGTCAAATGGCGATGGCAAGCACAGCTTCCTTTGTCTTTTTCTGGACCGATTAAACGCCCTATTCGTTAATCGCTAGTTAACCTTAGAGCCCGATTTAAAACTAGTTGAGTGAGTTCAGCAGGTTG
>JBFGFW010000359.1:0-3183 GCA_041579395.1 Sulfitobacter sp. | reverse complement strand
CCGCCATTTCACGCAGACACGAAATGCCGTAGTCGCGCCATTCCCCCGCCGCGACCATACGGCCATAAAGCGACAGGATCGGTGCCAATTCGGTCCGATGAAAGGCCACCTGCTCCGCGGCGCGGTCATTTTGCGGGTGTGAAGAATGAATATGCAGGGTCATCCTTTGACAGTTGCGCTGATCGCGGTTCAAATCAAGGTCTGCAATCATGAAATATCTTGTACGTGTTACAAACTCCGTACATCTTGCAAATGATTGAAACACAAAGGCCACGCCAGAATGACCCCGCAACATCGCGCCGAAACGTCTGCCGCAACCATGTGGGCAGCTGACCGCGCCAGCCAGGACCTTGGCATGGCGCTTGCGCACGTTGCTCCGGGTCAGGCGACGCTGACGATGCCGGTGACCGACACGATGCTGAACGGTCACAGGATTTGCCATGGTGGGTTTATCTTCATCCTTGCCGACAGTGCTTTTGCATTCGCCTGCAACACCTACAATGAACTGGTCGTCGCACAGCAGAATCAGATCACCTATCTGGCCCCGGCCCAAAGCGGAGAACGGCTGACGGCGGTGACAAGCGAGCAATCGAAGACCGGTCGATCAGGTGTCTATGACGTGACCGTCACCGGCCAGGACGGACGTACCATTGCCCTCTTTCGCGGTCTTTCGCGCACCGTCCAAGGCCAGCACTTCACCGAGGATCCGACGTTATGAAAGACCTTACCCCAGACCGTGGGACCCTTGACCCTATCGAGATTGCCAGCCGCGATGAGATCGGCGCTCTGCAGTTGGACCGGCTGAAATGGTCTCTGCGCCATGCCTATGACAACGTCGCTTTCTATCGCAAAAGCTTCGACGCGGCAGGCGTGAACCCTGACGATCTGAAATCACTTGATGATCTGGCGAAATTCCCTTTCACCGTCAAAACCGACCTGCGCGACAATTACCCGTTTGGCATGTTTGCGGTGCCACGAGAACAGGTCGCCCGGATCCACGCGTCCTCGGGTACCACGGGGCAGCCCACCGTTGTCGGATACACGAAATCGGATCTGAAAAACTGGGGCAGCGTTGTGGCGCGGTCCCTGCGGGCGTCCGGCCTCAAGCGGGGCGACATGCTGCACAACGCCTATGGTTATGGTCTTTTCACTGGCGGCTTGGGCATTCATCTGGGTGCGGACGCGCTTGGGATCACAACCGTACCGATCTCTGGCGGGATGACGCCGCGCCAGGTGCGTCTGATTGAAGATTTCCGCCCCAATGGCATCACCGTGACGCCGTCCTATGCCCTGTCGATCCTGGACGAATACGCGCGTCAAGGCATCGATCCGCGCCGATCCTCGCTGGATGTCGGGATTTTCGGGGCCGAACCATGGACCAATGCCATGCGGCTTGAGATCGAGCAGGCCTTTGATATGCACGCGATCGACATCTATGGCCTGTCCGAGGTGATGGGCCCCGGTGTATCCTGCGAATGTGTCGAAACCAAAGACGGCCTGCACATCTGGGAAGATCATTTCTATCCCGAAATTATCAACCCTGAGACTGGTCAGCCTGTCGCAGACGGTGAAATAGGCGAACTGGTGTTCACCTCGCTGACCAAAGAGGCGTTTCCCATCATCCGTTATCGCACCCGCGATCTGACCCGGTTGCTGGCCGGTACCGCGCGCAGCATGCGCCGGATGGAAAAGGTCACAGGTCGCAGCGACGACATGATTATCTTGCGTGGCGTCAATGTCTTTCCGACGCAGATCGAAGAAGCGCTGATGGCCACACCCGGCCTTGCGCCGCATTTCCAGATCGAACTGACGCGGCCGGATCGCATGGATCAGATGCGCGTGCTGTGTGAATGCGCCAGCGCCAGCATCGGGGCAGACGCCCGCGCCGACGCTGCCGCGCTGCTCGCCGCTCTTATCAAACAGAACGTCGGGATCACGGTCGAGATTGACGTGACAGATGTCGGCGGCGTCGCCCGCTCAGAAGGCAAGGCAGTGCGGATCATCGACAAGCGGCCAGCGGGGTAGGATTCAACTGTCCTGTCAGGCGCAATATCTGTCATCTGGTCGATTTTCGCACGCCCAACATCATCTGCTGTCACAGGCGAACACCGCCCACGCGAACCCGCTTGCCCTGAAACGGTGTTAACATTAGAATCGTTCTAATGCGTACCAGAGGTGTCCCATGCTTTTTTCATTGAACCGCAAGCGCTTCAAGGATTTGTCCGAACAGGAAATTCTAGCTCTCGCCATATCTTCCGAAGAAGACGACGCCCGGATATATCGCGGCTATGCTGAAAATCTGCGCGCCCAATACCCCGACAGCGCCAAGGTGTTTGATGGCATGGCCGCCGAAGAAGACGGTCACCGTAAACGCTTGATTGATCTGCACACAGCCCGCTTTGGTCCGACGATTCCGCTGATCCGGCGCGAACACGTGTCGGGCTATTATGCCCGAACCCCGGTCTGGTTGATCGAAAATCTGGGGCTGGACCGGATCCGTGCCGAAGCCGCGGCAATGGAACATGCGGCCGAAAATTTTTATCATCAGGCCGCCGTACGCTCCACTGACGCCGCGACCCGCAGACTTTTGGGTGATCTGGCTGCGGCTGAAGCAGGCCATCAGCGCACAGCCGATAATTTGGCCACCGAACATCTGGACGACGAAACCATCAGCAAGGAAGACAGCGACGCGCACCGCCAGTTCCTGCTGACCTGGGTGCAACCCGGTCTGGCCGGTCTGATGGACGGCTCCGTCTCCACTCTCGCCCCTATTTTTGCGACTGCCTTTGCGACCCAGAACACCTGGACGACCTTTCTGGTCGGGCTCGCCGCATCGGTTGGTGCCGGCATTTCCATGGGCTTCACTGAAGCCGCCTCTGATGATGGCCAGCTTTCAGGGCGCGGTTCCCCGATCAAACGCGGGCTTGCGGCTGGCGTGATGACGACCTTGGGCGGCTTGGGGCATGCCCTGCCCTACCTGATCACAGATTTCTGGACGGCAACGATCATCGCCTTCGCAGTCGTTTTCATTGAACTGTGGGTCATAGCCTGGATCCAGAACCGCTATATGAACACGCCGTTTTTCCGCGCCGCCTTTCAAGTGGTGCTGGGGGGGGGCCTGGTCTTTGCGGTGGGTGTGGTGATCGGGTCAGGCTGACACCGTTAGCGCCAGGGATGCAGGTG
>JBFGFW010000358.1:0-3190 GCA_041579395.1 Sulfitobacter sp. | reverse complement strand
CGCGCCGTGAACACGATCATGTTCCGCGAGGAACTGGAAGACCTGAAAAATCGCTACATGGGGCGGCTCAGCATCATTCATATGCTTGAGTCCGGGCAGGACATCGACCTGTTCACGGGTCGCGTGGATCAGGCGAAATGTGACGCGTTGTTCAAGACATGGATTGATGTCGAAAATGTGGATACATCGTTCATTTGCGGGCCAGAACCGATGATGCTGGCCATCGCTGAATCGCTAAAATCCCATGGGTTAGAGCCTGATCAGATCAAATTCGAGCTGTTCAGCGAAAGCCAGCAAGGCCGGTTGGACAAACAGCATATCGCCAAGCGCAGTAAAGGTCAGCCCGGCACCGAAGTAACCGTGAAAATCGACGGTGCAGAGCATCATTATACGATGTTGAAAGGCCAATCGGTGTTGGAAGCCGCCCTGGCCAACAATCTGGATGCGCCATTTGCCTGCAAAGCCGGGGTGTGTTCGACCTGCATGTGCAAGATCACGGAAGGCGAGGTTGAAATGCTGTCGAACCATGCGCTTGAGGATTATGAGGTCGAGCGCGGCTATCGCCTGAGCTGCCAAAGCTATCCGATCAGCGATAAGATCGTCATCGACTACGACCATCATTAAGGACAAATCATGCGCGATATTCAAAGCTTTGCCGCCGGCCAGTGGATCAACCCCGGTGCCGGCGCGCGCAGCATCGAATGCGCCATAACCGGCGATGTGATCGCGCAGGCTGGCAACGATGCCTTGGATGTCCATGCAATGCTGGCTTATGCCCGTGATGTCGGCGGCCCGGCGCTGCGCAAGCTCACGTTTCATGACCGCGCAAAAATGCTCAAGGCGGTCGCGGCATATCTGAAAGACCATAAACAGAGCCTATATGACCTAAGTTTTGACACCGGCGGCACGCAATCCGATCATATGATCGACGTCGATGGCGGGATCGGGACCATGCAGGTTTACGCCGCCAAAGGCCGCCGCGAGATGCCCGATGATCAGATCTTTCTTGACGGGCCATCCGAACAATTGGGCCGCTCGGGTCAATTCATCGGCCGCCATATCTATAGCGCGCGGCAAGGCGTGGCCGTGCACATCAACGCGTTCAACTTTCCGGTGTGGGGTATGCTGGAAAAGCTGGCCCCGACCTTGCTTGCGGGCATGCCTGCCATCATCAAACCTGCAACCGCCACCTGCCATGTGACAGAGGCGTGTTTTCGCCTGATTATCCAATCCGGCATTCTGCCCAGAGGGGCGATCCAACTGGTGACGGGCGGCTTGGGGAACATGCTGGATCATCTGGACTGTCAGGATGCCGTCAGCTTTACCGGATCGGCCGACACCGCGCTGAAACTTCAGGGCAATCCAGTGTTGCAGGAACGATCGGTTCGGTTTGCCTCAGAACAGGACAGCTTGAATGCGTCCGTATTAGGGCCTGATATTAGCGCAGATAGCCCTGAATTCGATCTGTTCGTCAAGGAAGTGCAGCGCGAGATGACAGCGAAGGCAGGCCAGAAATGTACTGCCATCCGCCGGATCATGGTGCCACAGATTCATGTCGACGCCATGATCGCCGCCATATCTGCCCGGCTGGCGCAAATCACCGTCGGCGATCCGCGGCTTGAAGCCACCGGTATGGGCGCGCTGGTATCGCAAGCGCAGCGCCGCGATGTGTTGGCAAAGGCAGCTTTGATCGGATCAGAGGCGGCGCGTGTCTTTGGCGATCCGGAAGATTTCACCGTTCACGGCGCGGACAGAGACAAAGGCGCGTTCGTGCCGCCGATGCTGTTTCACTGCGCCGACCCAGACAAGGCCACCCACGTTCACGACACCGAAGCGTTCGGCCCGGTGGCCACCCTGATGCCCTACCGCGACGTGGATCATGCGATCCGATTGCTGAACCGTGGCAAGGGATCGTTGGTGGCGTCGGTCATTACCCGTGACGGCGACGTGGCCCGGCAGATGGCGATCGGTGCTGCGGCGTTTCACGGGCGGCTTTATTTCAACAACCGCGATTCAATGGCGGATGCAACGGGTCACGGCGCACCGCTGCCGCATTTGGTTCATGGCGGACCGGGCCGCGCCGGCGGTGGCGAGGAATTGGGCGGCATCCGCGGCGTCCTGCACTATATGCAGCGCACCGCAATTCAGGGCAGCCCCGATATTCTGACGGCCATCGGCAAACAGTGGGTGCCCGGCGCGACCGAGATCAGCGACCGCGCGCACCCGTTTACGCGCAGCTTTCGCGACCTTGAACTGGGCGAGACCTTCAATTCGGCCAGCCGCACCATCACGCTGGATGACATTGAAACCTTTGCACATTTCACCGGCGACACGTTCTATGCCCACATGGACGAAGCCGCCGCCAAGGCGAACCCGTTTTTCCCCGGTCGTGTGGCACATGGTTATCTGTTGCTTAGCTTTGCCGCCGGGCTGTTTGTGCAACCTGATCCCGGCCCGGTGCTGGCCAATACCGGATTGGATAATCTGCGCTTCATGGCCCCGGTGCAGCCGGGCGACAGCATAAGAGTGCGCCTGACTGTCAAGGCAAAGACACCCCGCAATGATGACTACGGCGAAGTACGCTGGCATGTGACCTTAACCAACCAGAACGCGGCGGCCGTCGCTGAATATGAACTGCTGACAATGAATGCGCACTGACGAATTTGCACATGCCACTGCAGCGCTAAGGGACCTTGGCGGTCAACGGGTGTGGTCGCTGATGATCAGCCTGTTTGGCGATCTTGCGCGCGACGAGGGGCAAGCGATTGACGGGCCGGTTCTGTCGGCGATCATGGCCGCCATGGATGTCCGCCCCGAAGCGGCACGTGTCGCACTGCACCGGCTGCGCAAGGACAAATGGATCGCGTCGGAAAAGCAGGGCCGCATTAGCCAGCACCGCCTGACGCCCGAAGGCCGCGCCCAAAGCCAGGCTGCCAGCGCCCGGATCTATGCAGACCCCGATGATCTGCCCCAGAATTGGCAATTGGTCTTGATCGAAGAAAAGCAGGCCAAACGCACGCTGAAGGCCGGGTTCATCCCGCTTCAGCCACTGATCTTTGTGGGTGCAGCAACCCTGACGCCGCCAAAAGACGCGCTCGCCCTGCCTGCAGACAGCGCCCCCGACTGGATCAAACGCCAGCTTGAGCCTGCGGATTTATCATCGGATTATGCCTATCTGGAAAGCGCACTG
>JBFGFW010000357.1:0-3196 GCA_041579395.1 Sulfitobacter sp. | reverse complement strand
CGATGATCAACGAGGCCGTCAAAATCCTTGAGGAAAACAAGGCGCAACGCCCGTCTGACATCGATGTGGTGTGGCTGAATGGCTATGGCTGGCCCGCAGACAAGGGCGGCCCGATGTTCTATGGCGATATGGTCGGCGCGCAGGCCGTGCTGGACGTGATGGAACGTCTGGGTGCCGACGATCCCGAATTCGCGCCCGCGCAGTTGCTGCGCGATCTGGCCAAAACGGGCGGCAAATTCACAGAAATTGATACCGGAGGGCTGAAAACGTGAGTTATGAATTCATCAAGACCGAAAAGCAGGGTCACATCCTGATCGTCACCATGAACCGGCCCGAAGTGTACAACGCCGTGCATGTCGATATGCACAATGAAATGGCCGCATGCTGGGATGACTTCGCCGCCGACCAAGACCTGTGGGTGGCGGTGCTGACCGGTGCGGGGGACAAAGCGTTCTGCGCGGGCAATGACCTCAAGGCGACTGCGGCCGGCGGATCAAAGGCCAAAATGACGCCAAGTGGTTTTGCCGGTCTATCCTCGCGATTTGATCTGGAAAAACCGATCATCGCGGCCGTCAACGGCTTTGCCATGGGCGGCGGTTTTGAGACGGCGCTGTCCTGCGACATTATTCTTGCGTCTGATCAGGCGAAATTCGCCCTGCCCGAAGTCAAGGTCGGCTTCTTCGCCGCCGCGTCAGGTGTACAGCGTCTGTCGCGTTATATTGGCCGGCTCGCCGCGCAGGAACTGATGTTCACAGGCCGCACCATCATGGCCGACGAAGCGCTGTCGCTGGGATGCGTGAACGAAGTGCACGCCGCCGCCGACCTGATGCAAAAAGCGATGGAGAAGGCAGAGCAACTGTGCAGCGTTTCGCCTTCCGCGGTCAAAGCGACCAAGCGCGTGCTGAACGACATGTATGCCCGTGACGGTATGCAGGACAGCATCGCATATTCGCGCGACGTGATCGCCGATCTTAGCAAGACCGAAGATTTCAAGGAAGGCGTTCAGGCTTTCGTCGAGAAACGCAAACCCAAATGGGTCAACAAATAATCGAAATAAACTGCCAGGAGGCAACGCATGTCACACAACACTTCAATGGCCGGAATGAACAATCTGGAGATGTCGGAAGACAAAAAGCCGCTATTGGCTGCCGTCATCAAGCACATTCGCGAAAACGTCGATCCGATCACCGATGAATACTATGCCTTGGGCGAAGGCCGCGCCGACCGCTGGTCGCACGCGCCGGGCCAGCTGGAACTGCTGGAAACCGCCAAGCAAAAAGCCCGCGACAATGGGCTGTGGAACTTCTTTTTGCCCAATGCGGAAACCGGCGAAGGGCTGTCGAACCTCGACTATGCCTATATCGCGGCAGAGCTTGGCAAAAGCCCGCTGGCATCCGAGACGCTGAACTGCTCTGCGCCCGACACCGGGAACATGGAAGTGCTGGAACGGATCGGCACACAGGAACAGAAAGACACGTGGCTTAAACCGCTGCTGGCAGGTGAAATCCGGTCGGCATTCGCGATGACCGAACCGGACATGGCGTCGTCGGATGCGAAAAACATTTCGACCTCTGCGGTGTTGGAAAACGGCGAATGGGTAATAAACGGTGAGAAATACTATATCTCTGGTGCCGGCGATCCGCGCTGCAAGATCATGATCACCATGGTCAAGACGTCGCCCGATGCCGAACCATTCCGCCAGCAATCCCAGATCCTTGTGCCCATCGACACCCCCGGTGTTGAAATCGTGGGGCCGATGCATGTCTTTGGCCATGACGATGCGCCGCACGGCCACATGCATATCAAGTTCACCAATGTGCGCGTCCCCGAAAGCAACATGCTGTGGGGCGAAGGCCGGGGTTTCGAGATTTCCCAAGTGCGTCTTGGACCGGGCCGTATTCACCACTGCATGCGATCGATCGGGGCAGCGGAAAAGGCGTTGGATCTGATGATCGAGCGCGGTCTGAGCCGTGAGGCGTTCGGCAAGAAGATCATCGATCTGGGCAAGAACATGGAAACGATATCGCGCGCCAAGATCGAGATTGAGGCAATGCGCCTGATGGTGCTGAAAGCCGCCAAGGCGATGGACGTTCTGGGCAACAAAGAAGCGCGCATCTGGGTCAGCATGATCAAGGCGATGGTACCGGAAAAAGTCTGCAACATCATTGATCAGGCGATGCAGGTGCATGGGGCGACGGGGATTTCACAGTGGTCGCCGCTGTCGAACATGTACACATCGCAACGCACCTTGCGATTTGCGGACGGCCCCGACGAGGTGCACCATCACGTGATTGCCCGTGCCGAGGTGAAGGATTACCAGGAATCCAACCTGCGCACATCCCGCGCCCGCGAGGAAATCGCCACAGGCCGCGCGCGGGGGGGTGTATGACACTCTTCGATCTGACCGGAAAGGTGGCGCTGCTGACCGGTGCCTCCAAGGGCATGGGTCTGGCGATGGCCAAGGCCCTTGCCGAGCACGGCGCGACGGTGGTGATTTCGGCGCGCAAGCAGGACCAGCTTGATATCGCCACCGCCGAGATCAACGCGATTGGCAAGGGCAAGGCTTACGGTGTGGCCTGCAACGTCGGTTACAAGGAACAGTTGCAGTCGCTGGTCGATGAAACCCATGAACGGGCGGGCAAGATCGACGTGGTGATCGGCAATGCAGGTGTGAACCCCTATTACGGCCCCACGTCGCAAATTTCCGATGATGCGTATCAGAAAACCATGAACGCCAATGTGCTGTCGAACCTGTGGCTGGCGCAGATGGTGGCCCCTGACATGATTGAAAAGGGTGCCGGGTCGATGGCGTTTACTTCGTCTATCGGTGCGTTCAAGCCGTCAGTCATGCTGGGCACTTATGGCATGTCCAAGCTGGCGCTGATTGGGCTGGTGCGCAACCTTGCCGCTGAATTCGGCCCCAAGGGCCTGCGGTTCAACGCGATCTGCCCCGGTCTGGTGAAAACCGACTTCGCCCGCGAGCTTTGGGACAACCCCGACGTCGCCAAACGGATCGAAAACGACATCCCCCTGCGCCGCCTGGGCGAACCCGACGACTTTGCCGGGCTTGCCGTGTACCTTGGATCGGACGCCAGCCGCTACATGACGGGTCAGGCGCTGACCGTCTGCGGCGGCTCTAACATGTGGACATAAGCCATGGATTTGAAAGATAAAATAATCGTCGTCACCGGCGCGG
>JBFGFW010000356.1:0-3200 GCA_041579395.1 Sulfitobacter sp. | reverse complement strand
TGTCCTGCCTGGCTCCCTCCAGCTTGCGCACGTGCTTCAGCCCTTCCGGGGGGCGTCCGGGTCCCATGGGCTCGCCTCCTGGCCGGCTCCCGTCGGGGGGTCCGCGGGAGCGTTCTCGCTCTGGCGCAGGGTGGCCACCACCTTCGCACCACGCACCATCCGCCGCCGCTTCACCTTCCGGGCGCCGGCCTTCTTGTTCCGCTTGCCCTTGAGCCTACGCCCCTCCTCGGCCCGGCTGGAAGGGGGTAGCCCCAGCGACCGCTGCGCCGCCCGCACCAGCGTCTGGCAACGACCCACCTCCCGCCTCAGGCGCTCGTTGTCACGGGCCAGCCATTTCCGTGCGAACATGCGGGCAGGGTGCGTTATGGTGAACCTGCCGACGGCTGGTACGGATTATCACGTACCGTTTGGCGGGCGTGGTGCCTCAAGCTATGGCCCTCGTGAGCAAGGGTCTTACGCAGCCGAATTCTATACAATAGTAAAAACAGCCTATGTATCTGCAGGTGAGCCGGAATGAACTTTCTGATTGACGGTTTGCAATATGCCAACTGGTCGGAAAAAGTATTTCGCCAGATGCGGGAGGGCGGCGTTGATGCCGTTCATGTCACAATCACCTATCACGAGATGTTTCGTGAAACGGTTCTGGTCATCGAGAAATGGAACCGTTGGTTTGAACAGTATCCCGACCTGATCTTTCAGGGCCGGACAGCTGCGGACGTCGCACTTGCGCGGAAAACCGGCCGCACGGCGATCTTCTTTGGGTCGCAAAACCCGTCCTGTATCGAGGATGACATCGGGCTGGTCGAGGTGATGCACACGTTGGGTCTGCGGTTCATGCAGCTGACCTATAACAACCAGTCGCTGCTTGCTTCTGGATGTTACGAGGATGAGGACACGGGCCTGACCCGCATGGGCCGCGCCGTCGTCGCTGAAATGAACCGCGTCGGCATGGTTGTCGACATGAGCCATTCCGGCGAAAGGTCGACGTTAGAGGCGATCGAGCATTCGACACGTCCGATTGCGATCACCCACGCCAACCCGTCCAGCTGGCACGGAGCGTTGCGCAACAAATCCGACGATCTGCTGCGCAGTCTGGGGCAGAATGACGGGTTTCTGGGGCTGTCAGCCTACCCACACCACCTGAAGGGCGGCAGCGCTTGCACGCTGCAATCATGGTGCGACATGGCCGCGCTTGCAGTTGATCTTGTCGGTCCAAAGGGCGTCGGGATCGGTTCGGATCTGTGTCAGGATCAGCCGGACAGCGTGGTGGAGTGGATGCGTGTCGGGCGCTGGACCAAGGCTATCGACTACGGTGAAGGCAGCGCGGACAACGCGGGCTTTCCGGCGATGCCCGATTGGTTTCACGACAACCGCGATCTTGCCGCTATCCGGAAGGGCCTGCGCGCAGCGGGTTTGGACGCGGCAACGACGGACGGCGTGATGGGCAATAACTGGCACGCATTTTTCGAACATAGCTTTGGGGCGCAAACTGCGTCCGCAACTGAAGTAAACCGCGCCGCCGAGTAAAGGCACGTGAACTTCGCACGTTCTGGGAGGGACAAAAATGACGACGACGACAACAGAAATACGTGTCGGTGCCGGGAGAATCGACAAGGCGCTTTTCGCGATCACGGGCGGTTTCATCGCTCTGTTCTGCGCTTATGCCTTTCTAGATATAGATGGGCTATCAGCGCTTGTTGATGCATCCTTTGGATTTTCCGCACGCTATTTCGGCCTGTATTGGCAAGTCCTGCTGCTTGCGACATTCCTGATCGGTCTGCTTTTGTGTGTTCTGCCGGGCAGCAAAACGATCATGGGCCGATTGGCCATCCCCGAGTTCAATTTGTTCAGCTGGGGAGCCATGATCATGTGTACCCTGCTTGCGGGGGGTGGCGTTTTCTGGGCCGCTGGCGAGCCTATCGCGCATTTTCTTTCGACTCCGCCCGTCTTTGGTGATCTCAGCAGCGACCCCGTTGCGCGCGCGAATGCGGCATTGGCCCAAAGTTTCCTGCACTGGGGCTTTTTGGCATGGGCGATCCTTGGCTCTCTGACAACAGTGATGCTGATGCACTATCACTATGACAAGGGACTGCCGCTGGCACCGCGCACCTTGCTGTATCCCGTCTTTGGTGATCGTGCATTGAACGGGCCGATTGGCCTTATCGCGGATGCATCCTGTGTCATTGCCGTTGTTGCGGGCACGGTGGGACCGATTGGTTTCCTTGGGCTGCAGATGTCCTATGGGCTTAATGCGCTGACAGGTATCCCGGATAATTTCACGACGCAGGCTATCGCCGTTCTGGCGCTTGTCGGCGTCTATACGATCTCTGCGATCACAGGCTTGGCCAAGGGCATCAAGTTGCTTTCACAGATCAACGTCATCCTTGCCGTAGCTCTTTTGGTGTTCATGTTGCTCGCCGGACCCACCACCGACATCTTTGCGGGTTTCTTTGGCGGGATGCAGGTCTATCTGACGCATTTTTTTGATATGACCATGTACCGTGGTGACGCAGGCGTGTTCGGTGATCCGGGCTGGCTTGGCTGGTGGACAGTGTTCTTCTGGGGCTGGTTCATGGGTTACGGGCCACTGATGGCAATCTTCATTGCGCGCATCAGCCGTGGGCGGTCCATTCGCCAGATCATCATCATGCTGTCCATTGTCGCGCCGATCCTCACGAACTTCTGGTTCACGATCATCGGCGGCTCGGGCATATTCTTTGAGATCGCGACCCCAGGCGTTATTTCCGGCCCGTTTGAAGGGTTCAACCTGCCGGCCGGACTGTTGGCCATCACGCAGGCGATGCCTATGGGTCTGGTCCTGTCGATCCTGTTTCTGGCGCTGACGATGTGTTTCGTTGCCACCACCAGCGACTCGATGAGCTATGTCATCTCGACCACGATGTCGGACGGTGAACCATCAACCGGTCTGCGCGCTTTCTGGGGCCTTGCGATGGGCGTCATGGCGTTGATCCTGATCTCGACCGGGGCAGGCGGCATCGGCAAGCTGCAAAGCTTTATCGTTGTGACGGCAGTGCCCGTGTCGCTCATATTGTTGCCGTCGCTTTGGGATGCATTGCGCATTACATTGATGCTGGGGCGCGAGGCAAAGACAGCCCGCGCATAACGATCCGGCGTGGCGGGTCATGTGCCCGCCACGCCCTTGCAACTTTGACCGACGGGAGTACCTACGATGTCCCACT
>JBFGFW010000355.1:0-3202 GCA_041579395.1 Sulfitobacter sp. | reverse complement strand
TGGCACGTTTGACCGCGCGCGCGATGCGATTGCCCTGGGGCTGGTGCGTGCCTGCGTTGACAGGGGTCAGTCGATTTTCGGTGTCTGCCGTGGTTTCCAAGAGGTGAATGTGGCCATGGGCGGTACGCTTTATCCCGAAATTCGGGATTTGCCGGGGCGGATGAACCATCGCATGCCACCGGAAGGCACAATCGAGGAAAAATTCGAGCTGCGCCATGATGTGACTTTCACCGAAGGGGGCATGTTTCACCAGGCACTTGGCGCGTCGAAGGTCCGCACCAACACGCTGCACGGGCAGGGCATCAAGCAAGCCGGCCCCAGGATCGTGATTGACGGCCACGCAGAAGACGGCACCCCCGAGGCGATCTATGTTCAGGGTGCTGTCGGGTTCACGCTGGCGGTTCAGTGGCACCCTGAATGGGATGCGGCCAATGATCCTGTGTCGCGGCCCTTGTTCGAGCGTTTTGGCGCGGCCGCGCGGGCCTGGTCCGTAGGCAAGCGCGGAACAGTGCTGAAATCAGCCTGAGGCGTCCATCTGCGCCGCGGGGGTCAGCGGCGCGCGGCGGCTGCGCCAGACATAGGCTTGCGGCTTTGATCTGATGCTGCGAAACCCAGTTTCTGGATCTTCGTCTGTGTTGTCATAACCAGGCGGGTCAATCGGTTTGCGTCGGCTGATGAATATCGCGGTCATGCGCCGCCGGACCCAGTGCCAAAGCGGCACTTATTCAAACACCCAAAGATATCATCACACATGTCAGCCATGAAGCGACGTTACCCGCCTCATGGTTAAAGATGCGTGAAAGCCGAAGCTACATGTGCCCGCCGGTGATCTGAATGCTTTGGCCGTTGATGCTTTGAGAGCCGGGACCAATCAGCCATCCCGCCGCCGCGACGACTTCGGACACGTCGATCAGGCGTTTGTGTGGGTTTGAATTCACCATGATCGCACGTGCCTTTTCTTCTGAGATTCCCGCGCGCTCTGAAATCGACGCGGTGTTGCGCGTGACGATGGGCGTGTCGACATAGCCGGGGCAGATGGCGTTGAAGGTGATTTGCTTGCCCATGTAATCTTCGGCCAGGGACCGAACCAAGCCGATCATGCCATGTTTGGACGCGGAATAGGCCGCCGCACCCGGAAGCCCGCGCAGACCCGCCATCGACGAGATCGCAATCACCCGGCCCCAGTCCGCGTCACGCATGGATTTCAGCGATTCCCGGATGGTCAGGAAGGCACCGTCCAGATTGGTCGCCATCATGTCGCGCCAAAACGCCATGTCGGTCTTGTGCAGGGCCTTGCCCTCGGCGATGCCGGCATTCGGGACGCAGATCTGGATAGGGCCGTGGGCCGCGACGGCAGCGGCGATCTTGGCCACTACATCGGCCTCGTCGCGCACGTCCATGGCCATGCCGGTCATGCCGGCACCCGCCACC
The DNA here is from genome assembly GCA_041579395.1 of Sulfitobacter sp. Classification (GTDB taxonomy): domain Bacteria; phylum Pseudomonadota; class Alphaproteobacteria; order Rhodobacterales; family Rhodobacteraceae; genus Sulfitobacter. Next base: position 1,771 of record JBFGFW010000355.1, on the reverse strand, counting down.
TTGTCCAGCACGTCCTGGCGGCGTCCCGTGATGGTGACATGCGCCCCCTTGGCCGCAAGGTCCTGGGCGATGGCGAGGCCGATGCCTGTGCCGCCGCCCGTGATCAGCGCGTGTTTACCAGTCAGATCCATGATGTTCTCCGTTGATGTTTCAAGCATGCTGGCCTTCGGGGCGCAGGTGCGCAAGGCGGCGGTGTGTCTCACGCAGCGTCGCAGGACAGGAAATTGATATGTTAGCGCTATTGAGATGCATAATACGGGTTCTCACCGGGGGGGCGTCTTGTACTATAGAACCTCAGGCGCTATCGCTCGGGGTAATATTGTTGCGCCAGGATAGGCGCGTTCGCACTTAGACGGGGGATTCTGGATTGAAGATCGGGACGCCAAAGGAAACATTTCAGGGGGAGCACCGCGTTGCGATGACCCCAGAGTCGGCGCTGCAGCTGCAAAAGCTTGGCCATGACTGCATCATCGAAGCGGGTGCCGGCGAAGCTGCCGGTTTTTCCGACGAAAGCTATCGCGCCGCAGGGGTTGAGGTGGTCAAGACCGCCGCCGCCCTGTTCAAGGCCGCGGATGTCGTGGCCAAAGTGCGCGCGCCTTCGGACGAAGAAGTGAAAAAACTGCGCGACGGCCAGACCCTGATTTCCATGTTCAACCCGGCCGGTAACCCCGAGCTGATGGACGCTGCCGCCAAGAAGGGCGCGACCGTCATTGCAATGGACATGGTGCCGCGCATCAGCCGCGCCCAGAAGATGGATGCGCTGTCGTCGATGGCCAATATTGCAGGCTACCGTGCGGTGATCGAGGCGGGCAGTAATTTTGGTCGTTTTTTCACTGGCCAGATCACGGCGGCGGGCAAAGTGCCTCCGGCCAAGGTTCTGGTGGTCGGCGCTGGCGTCGCCGGTTTGGCCGCAATCGGCACGGCGACCTCGCTTGGTGCGATCACCTATGCGTTCGACGTGCGCCCCGAAGTGGCCGAGCAGGTCGAATCAATGGGCGCAGAGTTCGTCTATCTGGATTTCGAGGAAGAGCAGCAGGATGGGTCCGCTTCTGGCGGCTATGCGTCTGTGTCATCCCCTGAATTCCGCGAGGCGCAGCTGGCCAAGTTCCGCGAACTGGCCCCTGAGATGGACATCGTCATCACCACTGCGCTGATCCCCAACCGCGAAGCACCTGAGCTTTGGACCGAAGACATGGTCAAGGCGATGAAGCCCGGATCGGTGATTGTCGATCTGGCGGCGGAAAAGGGCGGCAATTGCAAGCTGACCGTGATGGACGAAAAGATCGTAACGGACAATGGCGTTACGATCGTGGGTTACACAGATTTCCCCAGCCGGATGGCTGCGCAGTCATCGCTGCTGTACGCAACCAACATTCGTCACATGCTGGCCGATCTGACGCCGGACAAAGACGGCGTGATCAACCACGACATGGAAGACGACGTGATCCGGGGGGCGACGATCACCCACGGCAAGGCAGTTACCTTCCCGCCGCCACCGCCGAAAGTGGCGGCCATTGCGGCGGCCCCGAAAAAGGACAAGCCCAAGGACCTGACGCCGCAAGAAAAGCGCGACAAGGAAACGGCGGCGTTCAAGCTTCAGACCCGCAATCAGGTGACGTTGCTGGCCGTCGGTGGCGCTTTGCTGCTGGCCGTCGGTCTGGTGGCACCGGCCAGCTTCATGCAGCACTTCATCGTGTTTGTGTTGTCGGTGTTCATCGGCTTCCAGGTGATCTGGGGCGTGGCACACAGCCTGCACACTCCGTTGATGGCG
>JBFGFW010000354.1:0-3222 GCA_041579395.1 Sulfitobacter sp. | reverse complement strand
TGGCCTGCCCCGACATACGACGCAGGGCGATCTCGTGTTTGACAGGCTCGATCACGGCAAGCATGCGCAGCGGGCCGGTGTCGCTGACAAGCTCCGCGGTAAGAACCATGGGTCGTGTGTCGGGTCGCGTGTTGATCTCAAGCAGTTGCACGCCAAGATAACCGGCCAGCAGCAGCGCCGCGGTGCTGATACCCTGCCAGAGCCAGACCCGTTGCAACAAAGATACCCGCGATTTCGGAAATACCGCCGCCAAAAGCTTTTTCTTGAGCCGCGCCGGAGGTTTGACAGGATCAATGTCATCGGTCATCGCCGAAAACCGTTCCTGCCAGAAAATCACCCTTTGCGCAAAGCCCGGATCCGTCGCAATGCGGCGGCGGCCCGCGCTGATATCTGACTGCGTCGAAAGGCCCAGGACCAATTCTGCTGCAACGATTTCGTCGTCCTGCGGGGCGTCTGTAAGTTCGGTCATGTGCTCATGCAGTCCCGCAGCGCGATCAGGCCACGTCTAAGCCAGGTGCGCATCGTGTTCAGCGGCACCCCGAACCGATCCGCCAGATCGGAATAGGTTTCGCCGTCCAGATAGGCCCCGCGAATGGCCCGGCCCCGATCCTCCTCAAGCTGGTCAAGGCAGCCGGCCAGACGGGACGCTTCGGATGTGGCGACAGCATATTGTTCAGGGGTCGGTCCCGGTGCGATCAGTTCAAAGCCGGGGGTGTCGACATCCTGATGGCCCTTTTTTCGGGCGCGCAGGCGGTCAATGGAAGTATTGCGCGCGATCGTGATCAGCCACGTCATCGGGCTGAGGCCGTTGGCATTATACCGGTCGGCGTTTTTCCAGATCTTCACGAAAGTGTCCTGCATGGCGTCCTCTGCTGCGGCGCGTTTGTTCAACACACGCAGGCAGACCCCGAAAAGTTTCGCAGATACCCTGTCATATAGCTGATCGAATGCAGACCTATCCTTGAGGGCGACACGTGCGATCAGGTTTTCAATTTCTTGTCGGTCCACTTGCACGGGCCATATCCCCAGCGAAAGAAAATAATTTCAGCCTTGGCGTGCAAGATAGCCTGGCGCGCGGGTTTGTCCAGCGTCTCTGCGACCGCGGGAGATTGTAAGCGGCGCTGGCCAATTTCTAAATGAGACGTTGCGTTTATCCGCCGGCTGTTGGGTGCAGCGGGTGCACAAGGGAACGGTTGGCTGTGAACCGGTCTATGATACCGCCCCCCCCGTCTGCACCCGATGGACGCATGACGGAAAAAGGAGTTAAGTCCGGGGCAGACGGCGAAAGGAACTGTTGATGGCACAAACAGATTGGCGCTTGGGTGCTGACATCGGTGGGACGTTCACGGATGTCGTGCTCGAAGGTCACGGCACCGCCTATTCTACCAAGATTCTGACGACCTATGCCGCGCCGGAAAACGCCATACTGGACGGGCTGCAACAGGTCTGCACGCAGGCTGGCATTGCACCGGGGGACGTCACCCAAATCATCCACGGCACGACACTGGCCACCAATGCGCTGATTGAACGGCGGGGTGCCAAAACCGCGCTTATCACGACCCAAGGCTTCCGCGATGTAATCGAGATGCGCACGGAATCGCGGTTTGAACAATATGATCTGAACCTGACACTGCCCGAGCCGCTGTTGCCACGTCAGCGCCGCTATACCTTGGCGGAACGGATCGGCGCGGATGGCGGCGTGCTGATCGCCCTGGAGCGTCCGGACGTCGAGGCGCTGGCGGATGAACTTGCGCTCGCGGGCTATGACAGTATCGCGGTGGGATTTTTGCACAGCTACCTAAACCCCGCCCACGAACGGATGGTACGCGATGTGCTGGCCGATAAGCTGCCACAGGCGATGGTATCGCTGTCGTCCGAGGTGTCGCCGCAAATGCGCGAATACGAACGCTTTAACACCACCGTGGCAAACGCCTATATCAAACCGCTGATGAAGTCGTATCTGGACCGGCTTGGCGCACGGTTGGCCGATGCCGGAGCCCGTTGCCCGATCTTTCTGATGCATTCGGGCGGTGGCATCATTTCAATCGCATCGGCAGCTGAGTTCCCGGTGCGGCTGGTGGAATCCGGGCCTGCGGGAGGGGCCGTTTTTGCCGCCACCCTGGCCGCCGGCTACGACCTCGACAAGGTCCTGAGCTTTGACATGGGCGGAACAACCGCCAAGATTTGTCTGATCAAGGACCAGACCCCCAAAACCGCGCGCGTGTTCGAGGTCGCGCGCAGCTACCGCTTCAAGAAAGGATCGGGGATGCCGATCTCGATCCCGGTGATCGATATGGTCGAGATTGGCGCAGGCGGCGGATCGCTGGCGCATGTGGACCGGTTGCACCAAATCCGCGTCGGGCCGGAAAGTGCAGGATCGGAACCCGGACCTGCATGCTATGGCCGGGGCGGATTGCGCCCGGCGGTCACCGATGCCGATTTGGTGATGGGACGGTTGGACCCGGATCATTTCGCGGGCGGGACGATCCCGCTGTCGGTGGCCAGCGCAGAGACCGCATTGCAAAAGACATTGGGTGACCCGCTATCGATGGACGCGCTGACGGCTGCGTTTGGACTGGCAGAAGTCGTCGACGAAAACATGGCGAACGCCGCCCGCGTGCATGCGGTCGAAAATGGCGAAGACCTTGCGGGGTATACCATGATTGCCTTTGGCGGTGCCGCCCCGCTGCACGCGGCGCGGCTGTGCGAAAAACTGGGCATCGCGCGCTGTCTGGTCCCGACCGGGGCCGGTGTCGGATCGGCCATCGGTTTCCTGCGCGCGCCTTTCAGTTTCGAGGCGAACCGCAGCGTCTACATGCGTCTGTCGGACTTCGCGCCCGCCACGGTGCAGACGCTCTTTGCAGAACTTGAGGCCGAGGCGACCACCTTTGTGCGGTCCTGCGATCCCATCGCGCCCATCCGTTCTGACCACAAAATCTATATGCGCTATGCCGGTCAGGGGTGGGAAATTCCCGTGCGACTGACCGCGGCTCAGGCGGCACACCCCGACGCAAGGACGTTCCTGAAACTGTTCGAGGATGATTACGCCCGGCTATTCGGTCGGGTCGTGGACGGGATGGATGTGGAAATCACCGTTTGGTCCGTCAATGCCGCAACGCCAACCGACAAGATCACGCCGGCGCAGCCCGCTGCGGCTTGCAACCCAGCCGTACCAAATGGCAGGCGTCAGGTGTTTGACCCGGCGCTGGCCCACATGTCAGC
>JBFGFW010000353.1:0-3232 GCA_041579395.1 Sulfitobacter sp. | reverse complement strand
GTGTCGGCCCTGATGTGGTTGCTGAACCGCCCGCATTATTTGACGGGGCTTTGGATGACGCTGGCCTGCAACCAGATGACCGTGACCGTGCTCAAGAACATCTTTACCCGCCCCCGGTCCGAATTGGCCGTCTACAGCGAAATCAGTTTTTCATTCCCCAGCGGTCACAGTGCGGCCAGCGCCGCGTTCTTCGGGTTCGTATGCTATGTGTTGATCCGCGAACGGGTAGGTCCGGTTTTGCTGTCAGTCTTTGGGGGGACGGTCATCGTTTTGTTGGTCGGGCTAAGCCGCGTCTATTTGGTCGAACATTATCTAAGTGATGTCCTGAACGGATATATCGTTGGTGCGCTTTGCCTTACCCTTGGGGTTTGGCTGACTGAGTGGCTGCACCATGGATACGATCCGTCGGTGCAAAGGCCGGTGCCGCAGTGGCAGAAAGTGGCGTCTGTCGGCGTGGTTATGGCGGGGCTGGTGGTCTTATGGTTCGTCGTCTCGGACTATCGGCAGAAGCTGAGCATGCGGCGCGTGCCGGTCGCCACGGGCTTGGTCGACCCTGTTCAGACAGCTTTGACGGAAGCCATCGTTCTCAACTTAGGCGCACCGCAAGGGGCCTGACCTGAGAACTATGGCTTCCGCCCAGGCGATGGCGACATCGCACCGATCGGAATGAACGGCCGTTCACTGAGTAAACGTGTCATGATAGCCCTGTATTTCACGGCGGCGGGTGGATCAGACGGACAGCTCTTCCCAGCGATGACAGGCGACATTGTGTTCGCTGCCTGCCGTTTCGAGAACCGGTTCTTCCACGCGGCACCGGTCGATGGCGTTTGGGCATCTGGTCTGGAATTTACAGCCTGGCGGCGGGTTGGTGGGCGACGGAATTTCCCCCTCAAGCTTTTGGGCCTTGCCGCGGTCATCGGGATCAAGCGACGGGATCGCTGACAGCAGCGCCTTGGTGTAGGGATGTTTGGGGGCAGAAAACAGCGTGCGGGTGGGGGCGGTTTCGACCAACCGGCCCAGATACATCACCGCCACATGGTCGCAGACATGCGCCACCACGCTTAGGTCGTGGCTGATGAACAGGAACGTCAGCCCCATTTCTTGCTGGATGGCCTTCAAGAGGTTCAGCACGTCCGCCTGAATGGACACATCAAGGGCCGCCACGCTTTCGTCTGCCACAATGAACTTCGGCCCCGACACCAGGGCCCGCGCGATCGAGATGCGCTGCCGCTGTCCGCCGGAAAACGCATGGGGAAACCGGCGCAGGTGTTCGACGTTCAATCGGCACTTTGCGGCGATTTCGCGCACGCGCTTGTCTGTCTCTGCCCGCGATTTGGTCAGACCCATGACCTCGAGCGGTTCGGCAATGATGTCGCGCACTGTCATCCGTGGGCTGAGTGCGGCATAGGGATCCTGAAAGATCAGCTGCGCGCGTTTGCGGTAATCCTTCAGTTCCTTCTTGCCCAGATTATTAAGTGAGTATGCGACCTCGCCATCATCGAACAGCACATCGCCCTTGCTGATCGGCGCGGCGCGCAGCATGGCGCGCCCCAGCGTGGTCTTGCCCGACCCTGATTCACCTACAAGCCCGAAAAAGCTGCCCGGTGCAATTTCCAGACTGACATTTTCGACCGCACGCACAAACGGGGCAGGGCCTATGATGCCGCCGCGCAGGGGATAATGGACCGACAGGTTGCGTGCCGTCATCAATGGATTGCGGGTCATTTGTCACCCCCGACCGGATCATGCAGGTGGCAGGCCGCCGCGTGATCGGTATCGACCCGCGAGAATGCAGGCACCTCGGCGGCGCAGCGCGGGCCGATGATCTCTTGGCAGCGGGTATTATAGACGCAGCCGGGGGGCCGCTCTAACGGGGATGGGATATCACCGGGGATCGGGGTCAGCGGTGCCTCAATGTCGTCAAGCGTGGGCAACGCGGCCAGCAGTCCGCGCGTATAGGGGTGCGCGGGCCGGCGGATCACATCGCGTACGGTGCCCTGTTCCACCAAGCGGCCCAGATACATCACCGCGACCTTGTCGGCGGTCTGCGCGATCACGCCCAGATCATGGGTGATGAAAATAATGCCCATGCCGAATTCGGAGACCAGATCTTTCATCAGATCGATCACCTGCGCCTGAATTGTCACGTCCAACGCGGTTGTCGGCTCGTCTGCGATCAGCAGTTTAGGTTTGGTGGACAATGCCATCGCAATCATCGCGCGCTGGCGCATGCCGCCGGACAATTCAAATGCATACTGGCCAAACCGCGTGCTGGCATCCGAGATGCCCACCCGGTCCAGCATCTCGATCGACAGTTCCTTGGCCTGCGCTTTGGAAAAACCGGTATGGATCAGCAGTTGCTCGACCATCTGATCACCGATGGTGATCGCGGGCGCGAAACTGGCCATGGGTTCCTGAAAGATCAGCGAAATTGCCCCGCCGCGTACAATCTTCATCTCGCGGTCGTTTTGCAGCGACATGACATCGACCGGACCATCATCAAGATGCAGCGTGATCCTGGTGTCCGGGCCGTAAATGGCATTGCGGGGGTTCAGCTTCATCAAGGATTTTGCGGTCACTGATTTGCCCGACCCGCTTTCGCCGACCAGCCCCAGCACCTCGCCCGCGTCCAGACTGAATGATACGTTGTCGACGGCGGTGATACGGCCTTCGTCAGTGTCAAACTGCAGGGTCAGGTTCTCAACGTCGATCAGTCGGCTCATTTCTTGGTATCCCCATACGGATCGGCCGCGTCGCGCAACCCGTCGCCGACAAACACAAACGCCATGACAAGCACGATGAAAAAGATCACCGGGATGAAATACCATTGATAATTGAGCAATACATCCGCGCTGGTGACATTTTGCAACATCACCCCCAGCGAATTCACCGGATCCTTGAGGCCAAGACCGATAAAGCTGAGCGCGGTTTCAGATAACACCATATACGGAAATGAGATCACCAGATCGACGATGATATAGCTGGTGAAACTGGGCAGCAGATGTTTGCGGATCACATGCCCCGGTGATGCCCCACACAGCTTGGCGGCCAGGACATATTCCTGGTTACGCTCGGTCAGCAGATGCGTGCGCACGCGCCGCGCAAGCGTCGGCCAGCCGATAAAGCCCAGTATGATCGAGATGAAGAAAAACCTTTCCTCCGCGCTCCATGTGTCGGGGATGAAGGCCGCAAGCGCCATGAACAGGGGAATGGCAGGAATGGTGCGGACGGC
>JBFGFW010000352.1:0-3233 GCA_041579395.1 Sulfitobacter sp. | reverse complement strand
CCCAGGCTTCGGTCAGCGGACCCCGCAGCCATTTTGGCAAGCGCGGCGCGCGCAAGGCCGCCCATGCCTCTGGGCCGTCGGCGGCGATTTTGCGCAAAACGGCATTGGTCAGCCCCTTGAGGTGTCCCAGCGTGCGGTGCGTCGACACCAATTCGACCATGGCATTCACCACGCCGTGCGCCGCGCCGCCCTGACATAGCTCAACCGTGCCGACACGCAGCGCGTTCTGCACGGTCAGGGGTGGCTGCTTGGACAGATGCTTTTGCAAAAGCCGGTCTGCGCGTTCCATACCGCGCAGCGTGTCCAGCGCCAATCGCTGCGCCCGCGCCCGATCATCGGGGGGCAGCTTGTCCAAGGTTCCGGCGGTCAGCAGTTCCGACATCAGACGCTCTTCTCCCAGAATCATGTCAAGAAGGTAAACTGCGCTTCTGCGGGCCTGAACGCCGGTATCTGACATGCGAAACGCTTTCTTCTTTTGGGGGTCTGGGTTGTCTGGGCTAGGTTCCGGGGTATATCAAGGGAACACTGGCCTCAAGAGGATGACACGATGATAGAAGCCGGCAAACGCCCAATGCCTAGCCCGCCCCATGACCCGACACCGATTCCGGAACCTGGCCCCGATATCCCACCACAGCCCACGCCGGATCCGATGCCGATGATCGCGCAGGATTTGCCCCCGGCCGCCCAGCGCGCCCTGGCCGAAGCCGCCGAGCGGCGCAAGGCGGCCCAGAAGGTTGCCTTCCCGCCAGAATTAGGTGGAAGGGACGGACCAGAGCCTGTCCGCTATGGAGATTGGGAGAAAAAAGGGATCGCGGTTGATTTTTGACGGTGCGCAAGACGATCACCCCGGAGCGTCAATAATCCGCGCCCTATGTCCGTATCCGCGTGAACAATCTGCCGTTAACGCAGGGTGAAATCAGCCGATTTTCCGGTACCCTTGTCAGAGGTGAACCGGATTTTCGTACCCGCGACGGCCACTTCCTGACAGTTATAGCCCAGATCATCACCGCCCCATTCTAGGCTGCGGCAGAAATATCCGTCTTTCCATGACCACTTGCCAGAGACGGGCCAGACCGCCCCTGTCCCTGAGATGCTGCCGCCCGGTGTGACCTGCAGTTCGACCAACGGGCGGGTCAGCGTCTTGCCCGATATGGCAGACACGAAATCGTTCTGGCTTTGCACCTTTTGAAAGTCGGCAAACGCCGCTGTGGAAAGCGCGAAGAGGCTCGCGCAGGCCAGAATGAACACGTTCTTCATCTTTTTCTCCCAAGGCTTGCTTGGTGAACATACGCGCAAGGGCTTAATTAAGTTTCAAAAGCGGACCACGAAAAAACGCGTGGGGGTCAATCTTTCAGGCCCAGAACGTCCAGCATATCATAGTGACCGGGACCACGTCCCTGCCCCCAAAGGGCTGCTTTGATCGCTCCGCGGGCGAAAACGGATCGGTCCGATGCTATGTGCCGGAGAATGATTCGTTCGCCCGCAGCCGCGAACAGAACATCGTGTTCACCAACGATATCGCCGCCCCGGATTGCGGTGAAACCGATATCGCCCCGCCGGCGCGCGCCTGTGATGCCGTCGCGCCCCCGGTCGGAAACCTCGGCCAACTTCACGCCGCGCCCTTCGGCTGCGGCTTCACCCAGCATCAGTGCGGTGCCGGAAGGGGCATCGACCTTTTGATTGTGATGCGCTTCGATCACTTCAATGTCGAAATCGGCGTCCAAGGCTGCAGCCACCTTTTTTGTAAGCAGTGTCAGCAGGTTGACCCCAAGACTCATGTTGCCCGCACGCACGATCACGGCATGGCGCGCCGCTGGCTCAAGTGCTGCGATCTGCGCGTCCGTCATGCCGGTTGTGCCAATCACGTGCACGGCGCGTGCCTGCGCGGCGAGGTTTGCAAATTCAAGTGTCGCTTCGGGCGTGGTAAAATCAATGACGGCCTGCGCGGGGGCGATCCCCTCGAGAGGGTCATCTGTGACGATCACACCCAATGCTGCTCCACCCATGGCCACGCCGATATCCTGACCAACCCAAGGGTGACCCGCACGTTCTATTGCTCCGACCAATTGGACACGATTATTGGCAGAAACCTGCCCAATCAGCATCTGGCCCATGCGGCCGGAAGCCCCTGTAATTGTTATGCCGGGTCTGTCGCTCATTTTGTGCTCCTTGTTGGCCTTGGATGTAGCGCGTGCTGATCTGCTTGGCAAAACCTCAGCAACCCCTTAGATGAACCTCATGGCAAAAAACAAGTTTCATGAGGGCGCGGGCCCATCGCAACGACAGCTTCGGGTGGGTGAAACCATTCGCCGTGCATTGTCGGATGTTCTGGCGCGCGGTGATGTGCATGACCCGGAACTCAACCGGCTGTCGATCACCGTAGGCGAGGTGCGCGCGTCGCCGGACCTGAAGATCGCAACGGCCTATGTGCTGCCGCTGGGCGGCGAAGGGCGCGATGAGGTGCTGAAGTTGCTGGCGCGCAACAAGAGCGAATTACGTCGGCTGATGTCAAAGAAGCTGGTGCTGAAGTACGCGCCCGATCTGCGGTTTCAGCTGGACGAGACGTTTGACCGGATGGATGAGACCCGTCGGATGCTGGCCCAGGACGTGGTGCGCCGCGACGCTGAAGCGCCTGACACAGGCCCCGAAGAGACGTGAAGATCGCGCTGGCCCTGGCGTTGACGCTGGCATGGTTGGCAAGCCAAGCCACTGCCGAAACCTGCCGCAATGAACCCTATCAAGGCAACAGCTTTGCCGTTTGCGAGGTGGATTTGACCAGTGATCGACTGGGGTTGTTCTTGTACGCGCCCGACGGCAGCCCCTATGGCTATTTCAACACGCTGAACAGCGCCTTGCAGCAGGATGGCAAAGCGCTGGGGTTCGCGATGAATGCCGGGATGTACCACGATGACCGCGCGCCAGTTGGCTATTACCTTGAGAATGGCACTGAACTTCAAAGGGTGATCAGCAGCGACGGGCCCGGTAACTTTGGCCTGTTGCCGAACGGGATCCTGTGCCTGCGAAAAGGCCGCGCGGATGTCTTTGAGACGAAACGCTTTTTGCGTGAAGCGCCCATGTGTCATAGTGCGACACAGTCCGGGCCGATGCTGGTGGTCGATGGCAAGCTGCATCCCCGGTTTCTGAAAGACGGCAACTCGCGCTATGTGCGCAACGGTGTGGGAACCAGCGCAGACGGCAAGCGCGCGGTTTTTGTGATTTCGAATGGGGTCGTT
>JBFGFW010000351.1:0-3241 GCA_041579395.1 Sulfitobacter sp. | reverse complement strand
CTCTCTTTCGAAATATGCGGGGTCACCGCTGAATTGAACTGACACAAGGTATAAATGCTGCAGTGCGGCATTGCAAGTCTTTTTCTGCACTGCAGCATTATTTTTCAATAGCGATTAAAGTCCATAATATTCAAGAGCTTGCCTTGCGCTTGACGTATGTCCCCGGCGCGTCACACAGAATTTCCTGTCCATCTGCACCCGGAATACGTGCAGGAATCATCTTGCCAGCCCGAATCTTCAGCCATTCGCCCCAGCGTGGCCACCACGATCCGGTGTGGAATTCCGCGCTCTCGCGCCAGTCCTGATAATCAAGCGACAGATCTTCATTGGTATAGTGGCCGTATTTCCCCTTGCTGGGCGGGTTCACGATTCCGGCAATGTGACCGGACTGGGTCATGATAAAGGTCTTGTCCTTGCTGCCCATCATCTGCACGCCGCGGTAGCTGTCTTTCCAAGGCGCGATGTGATCCGTTTCGCATCCGACGGCGCACAGCGGCACGTCAATGTCTCCAAGTTCCAGATGATGGCCCGCCAGGTCAAATCCACCGTCGGCCAGCTTGTTCTGCTGGCACAGGCCACGCAGGTATTCCATTGCCATCTTTTCGGGCATGTTGGCCCCGTCACCGTTCCAGTACAGCAAATCGAACGCCGGGGGTGTTTCGCCCAGCATATAGCTTTTGATCGCCGGGCCATAAACCAGATCGTTCGAGCGCAGGAACGAAAATGTGCGGGCCATGATGACAGAAGGCAAAATGCCTTTGTCCTTGGTCTCCGCTTCGATCCCGTCGATAAAATCATCGGTCAGGAAGGGTTGAAATTCGCCCTGATCGGAAAAATCGGTCAATGCCGTAAAGAACGTGGCCGATTTGATCGACTTGTCGCCGCGCTGCTTCATCAACGACAGGGTCATCGCAAGTGTCGTACCGGCGATGCAATAGCCCACCGCATTGACCTTCTTTTCGCCGGTGATCTTTTTGACCTGCTCGACGGCGGTGAGAAATCCGTCTTCGATATAGTCGCCCATGCCCACTTCGCGATAGCTTTTGTCCGGGTTGACCCACGATACCATGAACAGCGTGTGACCCTGATCGACGATCCATTTCACCAAACTGTTCTGTTCTTTCAGGTCCAGAATGTAGAATTTGTTGATCCATGGCGGAAAGATCACGATCGGCGTCGCGTGCACTTTTTCCGTGGTCGGAGTATATTGAATCAATTCGAACATCCGGTTGCGGAACACCACCTTGCCCGGTGAGGTCGCGATGTTGCGACCCAGCTCGAACGCCTTTTCGTCGGCCAGACGCACGATCAACTCGCCATTGTTGGCTTCCAGATCAGAGATGAGGTTTTCCAGACCCTTTATCAGGCTTTCACCTTCGGTTTCGATCGCGCGTTCCAGCGCGTCAGGGTTGGTCGCCAGAAAGTTTGTCGGGCTCATCATATCGATGATCTGGCGGCTGAAATATCCCAACCGCTGCTTTTCACGCGGGTCAAGATCCGACACTTCATCAACCGCCTTGCTCAGCGCCTCGGCGTTGATCAGATACTGCTGTTTGACGAAATTGAAATAGGGATGGGTCTGCCACAACGGATTGGCAAAGCGCCGATCATCGGTAGGGGCAGTTTCGGCCGCTTCAAGCTTGCCTTTGGCTAGAGCCTGTTGTGCCTCCATGAAATGCGCGACTGATTTGCTCCAAAAAGACACCTGATGCTCGATCATCTTGGCCGGGTTCTGCATGGCCTCGGTCCAATAGGTCTTGGCGGCCTTGTGAAACAAATCTTGATTCGGGGCGTCAAGACTGGCCTGGTGCGTCTCGCGACCGACCATAATCTGTGACAACCGTGCACCAAGCGCCTCAACTTTGCTTAAGTTTTCAGTCATGCGGGCCAGTGCGGCTTGATCCGGTGTGTCAATCTTGCGTGTTCTTGTTGTCATAGTAATTGTTCCTCCCTATGTTTGCACTTGCAGCATCGCGCCGACCTAACCGGGAGGGGAGCGGCGGAGTGCCCGAACAAAGGGCCAACGAAAAGGAGACCCCTCATGAAGTATATGGCATCTTACGACCTAATGGAAACGATGAGAATCACCAATCAGTGGCTTGGGGCCACGGCATTGGCAGCAGCGTCCTATCCGGCATTCGCGGCAATTCCGAACCCGGCACTGAATTGGATGGCCGCGTGGGGCGAAGTCACCGAACGCAGCTTTGCCCGCATGGCAGTCAAGCCTGACTGGAATATTCCACCCTGCGTGGGTGAAGATGGGTCCGATCACACAGTGATGGTCCAAAAGGAACTTGAAGCGCCCTTTGGCGACCTGCTTCATTTCGTGGTTCAGGGCCGTGAAGCGCCCAAGCGCAAGATCTTGCTGGTGGCACCGATGTCGGGCCACTACGCGACATTGCTGCGCTCAACCGTGATCAGCCTGATTCCCGATGCGGACCTGTATATCACCGACTGGCATAACGCGCGTGACATCCCGGTCAGCGCCGGCAAGTTCGATATCGAAGATTACACCCTTTATCTCGTGGACTACATGCGCCACCTGGGTCCCGACGTTCACGTGATTGCCGTGTGCCAGCCCGCCCCGCTGACGCTTGCCGCGACTGCCTATCTGGCCGAGGAAGACCCGGACGCACAGCCCCGGTCCCTGACGCTGATCGGTGGCCCGATCGACCCAGAAGCAAGCCCGACAGAGGTGACCGACTTTGGTGACCGCGTGCAAATGGAACACTTGAAGGAATTGATGATCCAACAGGTTGGCTTCAAGCATGCCGGTGTGGGCCGCAAGGTATATCCCGGTCTCTTGCAGCTAAATTCGTTCATCTCGATGAACACTGAAACCCATGCCAAGGCGTTCGGCGATCAGATCATGCGCGTCGCCCGGGGCGAAGCGACGGATTACGACAAGCACAACAAATTCTATGATGAATACCTTGCCGTCATGGACATGCCCGCTGAATTCTACCTGTCCACGGTCGAGCGGATTTTCAAGAACAACGAAATCGGCAAGAACAGATTTACGGTGGCAGGCAAGGCGGTCGATATCGGCAAGATCACGACCGTTGCTGTCAAGACCGTTGAAGGCACCAAAGACGACATTTCGGCCCCCGGCCAATGCGTCGCGGCACTTGATCTGTGCACCGGTCTGCCGGACAGCAAAAAGGCCAGCCACCTGGAAGAGGGTGCCGGTCACTATGGCATCTTCGCAGGCAAAAGCTGGCGCGAGAACATCCGCCCGCTG
>JBFGFW010000350.1:0-3270 GCA_041579395.1 Sulfitobacter sp. | reverse complement strand
CTTGATATCAGTGCCCAGTTGTTTCGCGCGCGCAGCGAATGCACACTTTCGTCCTTCTTGTAGACACAGCCCATACACGCTGATGGGGGCATACTCCGAAAGCGGTCCTTCAACGGGCGGCAACAAAGCATTGCTATTCCACGCTGCGGCGGTCTGGTTAGAGCCCCCTTTCACGGAATCTGCGCGGCACACATCTCGAGGAAAAGCGCCGCAAGCGACCATCGGCCACTCCTAATGATCTGTAGAACGATGGAGAACCCATCAGTTTTTGCGGTGGCGAACTTATCCGTCGACTGCCCCAATGCGGCCCTTCGCGAGGGAACCGACCAAATTCTCAAGCCAAAGTTGGAACCGCAGAAAAGCGGCTGTGCAGAAACTCATCAAAATTCGAAATGGCCGGCTTTCGTCTCCGAGAGCAACGGTACAACTGCGGCACAGCGGGCCCATGTTGGGTAAATTGGAAACAATAAGATTCTGGGGTGTCGACTCAGGGCAATCGCGTTTGGCATCATGCTTCTTACAGCCCATTGAGAACGCTGCATAAGAATGCCTCGTCCCAGCCAGCTCGCTTGAGTTTGATGCTGAGAGAGCCTTTGGATGTGTCGCGTCGGACGACATCCAAAGCGCGTCGGCGTAGCACGGCGATGTTGCCCGGCCCGTTGTCCTTTCGGTTGCGTGCGGCGTCTTCGCGGAACGAGACATCAAGCTGCCAATGCAAGGCGTTTTCGATGGCCCAGTGATCGCGGACCGTGGCGAGCAAGACCTCGGGTGTGGGCATCCAGGATAGGGCAAAATACCGTGTCTGCGAGGTCACTTTGCCTCCGGTGTCTCGGGTTGCAACAATCTTGGCGAACCCTTTGAGACCTGGAAATTCATGATATTCACCCAATGCTTTAGCCGATACGACCACGCCGGTCCGGGTCTCTTTGCGACCATGGGCGGTGTCCGCGGAGCTGGCCACGGGGTGGTCATCCTTCAAATTGCTGAAACAGCCGCGGGCGTCAGATAGAAGGGACTCCTGATTGCCTTTCAGCGCCAGGCACCAATCACCGCCGCCTGCGTTGATAACCACCGTGGTTACCCCGCCAATGGCCAGATCAGAGGGATAAGGAGCACCGTGGCGGCCCCGATGATGATGTTCATAGGCAGACCGATCCTCATGAAGTAGGTGAACCGATAGCCCCCGGCGTTGTAGACCAGCGTGTTGGTCTGATAGCCGATCGGCGTCGCGAAACTTGCGCTTGCACCGAACATTACGGCGACGATGAACGGACGCGGATCGAGGCCCAGCTGGACTGCTACACCGGCTGCGATCGGTGCCAGCAGCACCGCGACGGCGTTGTTTGTGACCAGTTCCGTCAGGACCGACGTCAGCAAGTAGACCAGTGCAAGAGCAACGATAGGTTGGACAGTCGACAGAAGCGGCGATAGCTTGGCGACAATCATCGCAAGCGCCCCTGAATTGCCGAGCGCGCTGCCCAGTGTCAGCATCGAGACGATCAGCAAAAGCAACCGACCGTCGATGGCCCCTACGCCTTCGTCCGCATCAATGCAGTTGGTCAGCAGAACGACCGCAACGCCGATCAGTGCGAGTGTCAGGATCGGTGCGACGTTCAGGGCCGCCAGAATGACAACACCAATCATAGTGGCTATTGCAATCGGCGCTTTCTTGCGGCGAAAGCTGCGGGAAGTCACCGGGGACAGGAAAATCAAGCGCTCTTCCTCAACGAGGCGCTCGATATCGTCGGGCGCGCCATCGAGCAGCAGCGTGTCCCCGACCGCCAGCTTGACCAGCGTAAGACGGATGTCGACCGCAGTTCCGTTGCGGTGCAGTGCGATCGGATAGACACCGAAACGGCGCCGCCAATGCAGGCGACCGATCAGCCTGTGCAGAGCCTTGGAGTCTGGGCCAATCAAAACCTCAATCACCGACGTGGGCCTTGCCGACGACGGTTCGGTACCAAGAACGGCATTGCCGACCGCTGCGCCGTCGCGAAACCCCATGATTTCGGTATCCGTAGTCTTCACGACCACAATGTCGCCGGCTGACATAGTCGATGTCGCAAGGGTTGCGCGCAGGGAAAGCTCGCCGGACACAAGATCGACGACTCGGTTTCCGGTAACCTTGAAGGCTTCCACTTCCGGCACGGTCTTGCCGATAAGGGGCGAGCCTGCGGGAATGAACAGTTCTACCAGCCAGGTCCGTTTGTCGCGCATGGACTGCACTTCCCCGACCGTCTGGCGCAGAGGGAGCAAGCGAGGGGCCGCGACGGCCAGAAAGGCACCCCCTATGAGCGCGACGGCCAGCCCAACTGGGGCGATCTCGAACAGGCTGAAGGGGGTCAAACCGAGATCGCGCGCGATACCATCCACCAGTATGTTCGTCGAGGTGCCGATCAGCGAGCAAGTGCCGCCCAGAATGACCATATAGGAGAGGGGGATCAGCAGGTGCGATGCGGCCAACTTCATCTGGCGCGCCAAGGTGATCACCACCGGGATCAGCACGATGACCACCGGCGTGTTGTTCATGAAGACCGAGGCACCGGCAGCCACCGAAAAGAATAGCCCGAGCGTAAGGACAGGACGTGCCGACGCATGTCGACTGAGCAGGCCACTGAGCGCATCGAGCACGCCGGTGCGCACCAAGGCAGCGCTCAGGATGAACATTGCGCCGATCGTGGCCGGCGCAGGATTGGCGATTGCGACCAAGATATCGTCCGGCACCACAAGACCGATGGCAAGCGCCGTTGCGGCACCACAGAAGGCGACGACTTCGGGGGGTCGCACTTCGAATACAAAGGCCGCAAAGACGCCGACAAACACGACCAGCGCGGCGTAGGGTGCCAGGGCAGCAAGGTCTAAAATCATGATGTGATCAAACTCCATTGACCCGCCATTGGCGCAGGTTCAGGCCAAGTCGAATCGTACCGTTCCTGAATGGTTGGACATTACAGCGGATTGCAGAAGGCCGTCAGTGGCAGACTGTGTCTGCACCCAGATCGCCACCGGTACAATTGCCGCAATCGTTGTACCAGAAGTGAAGATGTACCTTGCCAAAATCTGGTTGAGGCTGCGGTCAATCACTTCGGCCAGCGGCGTGCCCCCTACAACTGCGTCAAACTAAATTCATTGCCCGGGAACAAAGCTCCCACTGAAGCGCATCGAGCGCTTGAGCAATTTGAGGGCTCCACGCGCGACGCGCTTGCCCAAAGCGATACCACGGAATATGAAATCCAAACCCGCAAACTCTCTTCATGTATGAGGAAGCCT
>JBFGFW010000349.1:0-3275 GCA_041579395.1 Sulfitobacter sp. | reverse complement strand
GGCGGATGAGGTCGATTATCCGATGAACTACCATGTCACCGGGTCGATCCGGCTGGCGCATGGCAAAAACCGGATGATGGAATTCGAGCGCGCCCGGTCGATGGGCAATTATCAAGGTCTCAGCCTTGAGATGATGGACCTTGCCGCCATCAAGGAAAAATACCCCTTCATCGAAACCCATGATCTGGCGGGTGGACTTTACGACCCGGACGATGGCGATATCGACCCCGCGCAGCTGACCCAGGCCTTGGCCAAGGGCGCGCGCGACATGGGGGCCAGGATCGAACGTTTTTGTCCAGCCACAGGTGTCAGCCGCGACAATGGCGAATGGATCGTTCATACACCAAAAGGTGATATTCGATGCGAAAAGGTGGTCAACGCCGCCGGATATTATGCGCAGCGGGTCGGCGAATGGTTCAAGCCTTACGGCGGGCGGACCGTGCCCATGGCCACGATGAGCCACCAGTATTTCCTGACCGATGACATCCCCGAGTTGAAGGAATGGACCCAAACGCAAGGCCACAAGGTGCCGCTGCTGCGCGACGTGGACAGCTCCTATTACCTGCGGCAGGACAAGTTCGGCCTGAACCTTGGCCCCTACGAGCGGAATTGCAAAGGCCATTGGATGACACCGGACGATCCGATGCCGGATGATTTTTCGTTTCAGCTGTACCCCGACGACCTGGAACGGCTGGAATGGTACATCGAAGACGCGATGGCCCGCGTGCCGATCCTGGGCACCGCCGGGGTGGGCCGGGTCATCAACGGGCCGATCCCCTATGCGCCCGATGGTCTGCCGCTGGTCGGGCCAATGCCGGGTGTGCCCAATGCCTTTGAGGCGTGCGTGTTCACTTTTGGCATCACCCAAGGCGGCGGGGCTGGCAAGGTGCTGGCCGAATGGATCACCGAAGGGCAAACCGAGTGGGATATGTGGGCAACAGACCCGCGCCGCTATACCGACTATACCGATCAGGATTACGCCGACCAAAAAGCGATTGAGGTGTATGGCCACGAATACGCCATGCATTTCCCCCACCATGTCTGGCCAGCGGGCCGCGACAAGAAACTGTCGCCCGTGCACGACCGTGTCATCGCCCAAGGCGGCGTGATGGGCGTCTATAATGGCTGGGAGCGCGCCAATTGGTTCGCAAGACCCGGCGATGACACGTCTGAGGCAGCGACCCAGACCTGGGACCGCGATGGCCCTTGGGCTGCGCGCATCCGCGAGGAATGCGAGGCCGTGCGCGACCATGTCGGCGTGCTGGATCTGCCGGGCTTTTCGCGGTTCAATCTGTCCGGGCCGGGGGCTGCCGACTGGTTGCGGGGCCGCATCACTGGCGGGCTGCCCAAGGTCGGGCGCATGAACCTGGCCTATTTCGCCGATGATCGTGGCCGGATTCTGACCGAGATGTCGGTGCTGCGCCACGACGACGATGCCTTTACCCTGATCACCGCCGCCACAGCGCAATGGCATGATTTCGATGTGCTGCGCCCGGCACAAGACGCTGGGCTGACCCTGACGGACCACACGCGCGATTATTCCACGTTAATCGTGACCGGGCCAAGATCGCGCGACCTGTTTCAGGCGTTGGATGCGCAGGCAGATCTGTCGGCAACGTGGTTGTCGCATCAGGAAGCCGTTGTCGCTGGCCAAAGGTGCGCGCTGGCACGGGTCAGTTTCGCGGGCGAGTTGGGGTGGGAAGTTCACGCGGCCAACTCGGAGATGCCCGTGATTTACGATGCAGTCATTGCAGCGGGTGCCAAGCCGTTTGGCATGTGGGCGCTGAATTCATTGCGAATGGAAAAGGGATACCGCGCCTGGACGGGCGATTTGTCGACAGATTACACCATGCTGCAAGGCGGGCTGGACCGGTTTGTGAAACTGTACAAACCGCAGGATTTTCCGGGCAAGGCGGCGCTGCTGTCCGAACGGCAATCGGGACCGACCAAGCGCTTTGTGACTTTGGTCGTTGATGCCGGCGACCAGGACGCACCCTATATGTCGACGCTGTGGCACGACGGCGCGGTGGTGGGTGAAACGACCTCGGGCGATTATGGATACCGTGTGAACAAGTCAATCGCTTTCGGGATGCTGCGGGCTGACCTTGCGAGCGCAGGAACAGAGGTCTACGTGGACATCTTCGGCACGAAATGCCGCGCAATTGTTCAGGTGGACCAACCGCTGTGGGATCCGGAAAACGAACGCCTGCGGGCGTAGACGTTTTCTTTGAAAGAAAACGGGTCGGAATTTTTTGTAAATTCCGGCTCAACAGGAGAAGTTATGACAGAAATTACCCTTCTTGATGGCGGCATGGGCCAGGAATTGGTTCACCGCGCAGGCGACAAGGCGACGCCACTATGGTCGACGCAAGTGATGATCGACCACCCCGGCATGGTCGAGGCGGTGCACCGCGACTACTTTGCCGCCGGTGCCACGATTGCGACTTCGAACACCTATGCCATCCACCGCGACCGGCTGGAAGGCACGCCGTATGCGGACAGGTTTGCCGAATTGCACCATGCCGCGATGACCGAAGCCAAGGCTGCTGCGGCGGGTACCAAAGACGCGCGGGTGGCCGCGTCGATCGGACCGCTCAAGGCCAGCTACCGGCCCGATTTGCACGCCGACTATGACGACGCGGTCCAGATCTATGGCGAAGTGGCACGCATCGCTGGCCCTCTCAGCGATCTAATCCTGTGCGAAACGGTGGCATCGGTGCTGCACGGGCGCAGCGTGCTGGACGCGTCATTACAGACGGGGCTGCCGGTTTGGGTGGCGCTGACCGTCGATGATCAGGACGGTACCCGGCTGCGGTCGGGCGAACCTATGGCGGACATTCTGCCACATCTGGGCAAGGCATCGGCAATCTTGATCAACTGTTCCATGCCCGAAGCGATTGCCCCCGCGCTTGATATTTTGAAAACCGCCGGTCTGCCGTTTGGGGCCTATGCCAACGGGTTCGAGAAAATCACCGAAGCGTTTCTGGGCGACAAGCCTACCGTCGATGCGCTGAGCGCGCGGCGCGATCTGACGCCTGCCGCCTATGCGGATCATGTGATGGGTTGGATCGACCAAGGTGCCACCATCGTCGGCGGCTGCTGCGAAGTCGGCCCTGCGCACATCTTTGAAATCGCTGCGCGTTTGCGCGCGGCGGGGCACACCATCGTCTAAGGAAACCATCATGGCCAATCTCCCCTCTCAAGCACGCGTTGTCATCATCGGGGGGGGAGTCATTGGCTGTTCCGTCGCCTATCACCTGACCAAACTGGGATGG
>JBFGFW010000348.1:0-3287 GCA_041579395.1 Sulfitobacter sp. | reverse complement strand
TGACCGGTGGGGCCGATCCCCGCCGCGAAGGCATCGCGTTGGGCGACTGAAAGAGGATACGTATGACACAGGCAAGCGATCTTGCCCGCAACGAACCCGGCATTGCCACGGTTCTGGGTATCCTCAAGCAGCAGTTCGGGGAACGGTTCAATACCAGTCAGGCGATCCGCGACCAACACGGTCACACCACGACCTGGATCAAGACCCAAGCGCCTGACGGTGTCTTTTTCGCACAGTCCACGCAGGACGTGGCAGAGGCGGTCAAGATATGTGCCGCGCATAAAGTGCCGGTAATCGCGTTTGGCACCGGAACATCGCTTGAGGGGCATGTGAACGCCCCCGCCGGAGGCATTTCCATAGACGTATCGCAGATGGATCAGGTGATCGTTGTCAATGCGACCGATCTGGATTGCCGCGTACAGCCCGGTGTGACCCGCGAGGCGCTGAACACCCATCTGCGCGATCAGGGCCTGTTTTTCCCTATCGATCCCGGTGCCAACGCATCGTTGGGCGGCATGACCGCGACGCGGGCGTCGGGCACCAACGCGGTGCGCTACGGCACCATGAAGGACAACGTGCTGGCGGTCGAAGCCGTGATGGCCGACGGCACGATCATCCGAACCGGGGGCCGGGCGCGCAAATCCGCCGCCGGCTACGATCTGACCCGGCTGATGGTCGGATCCGAGGGGACGCTTGGGATCATCACCGAGATCACCTTGAAGCTGCAGGGCATCCCCGAAGCGATCAGTTCGGCCCGCTGTTCCTTTCCATCGGTCGAGGCGGCCTGCGAAACGGTGATGAGCGTCATCCAATACGGATTGCCGGTTGCGCGGATCGAACTGCTGGACGCGATGGTCGTGAAGGCGGTCAACGCCTATTCCAAGCTGTCGTTGCCCGAAACGCCGATGCTGCTGCTGGAATTTCACGGATCCGACGCAAGTGTCGTCGAGCAGGCGGAAACCTTTAGTGCTCTGGCGGATGAAAATGGCGGCACCGATTATCAGGCAACCACAACCATGCAAGAGCGCAACAAGCTGTGGCAGGCGCGCCATGATGCGTATTGGGCGATGTTGGCCCTGCGGCCGGGCTGCAAGGCGGTGGCAACGGATGTCTGCGTGCCGATCTCGCGGTTGGCGGATGCGGTGGGGGCGGCCAATGCCAAGGCGGCGGCGCTGGGATTGGTAGCACCCATCGTTGGCCACGCGGGCGACGGAAATTTCCACGCCTCGCTGTTGCTGGATATGGCGGACGCTGACGAGGTGCGCCGGGCCGAGACCTATGTAAGCTGGTTGAATGAGTTGGCAATTTCCATGGATGGCACCTGCACCGGCGAACACGGGATCGGGCAGGGCAAGCGGCGCTATCTGATTAAGGAGCTGGGGGCTGCGGCTGGCGTGATGGGCCTGATCAAGGCGGCACTGGATCCCGACAATATCATGAATCCCGGCAAGATATTTCCAGCGGAGCAGAATTGACGCGCTTTCGCGCGACATGATGTCTGCCTGTGCCACGGGCACAGGCGTTGATGCCTCCGGCGGGGATTTTTTTCCATTTGGAACGGGCACGCGCGCAGGTTTCTAAGGGTTGGTCGGTTTTGTGCTGCCATGCGTCGGCTAGGCTGCGCGTTTTATGCAGGGGCTGTTAAATATCGCCTCAACCTCATTTCGGCGGAGCAGTGGATACATGAAAACTCAAGTCAAAGCCCTGGTTGTTGGCGGCGGTGCCGTCGGAACTTCAATTGCCTATCATCTGGCCCGCGCGGGCTGGGACGATGTCATGCTGCTGGAGCGCGACGAGTTGACCTCTGGGTCGACCTGGCATGCGGCGGGGTTGCTGCCCTATTTCAACATGTCTTTCGCGACCACCCACATCCACGACTATTCCATCAAGTTCTACAAGACGCTTGAGGAAGAAACCGGATTGAATGCGGGCTTTGCCGTAGTGGGCAACCTGCGCATGGCACAGACCCAGGAGCGCATGGATGAATACATGCTCTATGCGTCGACAGCCGAGACCTGCGGCGTTCCCTATGAGTGGCTGACACCGGATCAGATCAAGGCGAAATGGCCGCTGATCCGCACCGAAGATCTGAAAGGTGCGATTTACCACCAGACGGATGGCTACATCAACCCCGCCGACGTGACCATGGCGATGGCCAAGGGTGCCCGGCAACGCGGTGTCGTGATCGAGCGGAAATGGCAGGCAGACGCGTTTCACTGGAACGGCACCCATTGGGAGGTGACCGTCACAAAGATGATCGAAAAGGGTGGCAATCTGGTTCAGTCGGATGAGCAGCTGGTCATCACCGCCGAACATGTTGTGACGGCCAGCGGGAACCACGCGCAGCGCACTGCCAAGATGCTGGGTATCAAGATGCCCGCCATCCCCGTGGAACATCAGTTCATTGTTATGGAGCAGGACCCCGAATTGGTCGCGTTCCGCAAGGGCGAGGGCAATGTTGAGCATCCGGTCATTCGCGATGCCGATGCGCAGTCTTATGTTCGTGAAGAGCGCGGCGGCTGGATTCTTGGTGTCTATGAGAAAGGTGCACCGGCGCGGTTTGAATATGGCGTGCCGGACAGTTTCCGCGCCGATTTGTTCCAGTTGGATCTGGACCGGATCGAAGACCAGTACATGGCGATGAACCACCGGATTCCGTCGGCTGAAAACTGTGGGCTGAAGGACGATTTCAACGGTCCTATCTGTTATACGCCCGACGGCAACCCGTTGGTGGGGCCTGCCCCCGGACTGCGCAACATGTGGCTGGCCGAAGGGTTTTCGTTCGGGATTACGGCTGCGGGGGGCACGGGCTATTATCTGGCGCAGCTGATGGTGGACGGCGAGGCCGAGATCGACATGGCGTCGCTGGACCCCAAGCGCTACGGCGACTGGATGACCACGGAATATGCCGCGCGCAAGAACGAAGAAGCGTACGAGCACGTCTATATCCTGCACCACCCCGACGAGGAGCGGCCCGCGTGCCGCCCCTTGCGCACATCCCCGGCCTATGACCGACAGGCGGCACGTGGCGCGCAGTTTGGCCATGTAAATGGCTGGGAGCGCCCGAATTATTTCGCGCCCATGGGGTTCAATGATCCCGACGCGCGGTCGTTCCGGCGCGGTGGCTGGTGGCAACATGCCGTGGACGAGGCCAAGGCGATCCGCGAGGGCGTGGGCCTGATCGACGCCACCGCCTTCACCAAGCACTGGGTCTCGGGCCCCGGCGCCACGACGTTTCTTGATTGGTTCACCTGCAACAAGCTGCCCCGCGTCGGCCGGATCAATCT
>JBFGFW010000347.1:0-3315 GCA_041579395.1 Sulfitobacter sp. | reverse complement strand
TCTCTTCGTTGAAGGCCCCCAGCATCCGGGGGCTGTCTTCGGAACCCGAAGACCGCACCAACAGATCGTCCGCTTCTTCACGGCCATCGCGGCCAAAGTATTTCTGCAGCAGATAGACCATCGCCCACAGGTGACGTCCCTCTTCGACGTTGACCTGAAACAGATTGCGCATGTCATAAAGCGACGGCGCTGTCAGGCCAAGGAAACGCTGCTGTTCGACCGACCCCGGCTCGGTGTCGCCTTGGATCACGATCAGACGTTTCAGCATGTTGCGGTACTCGCCGGGCACTTCCTGCCACGCGGGTTCGCCGAAATGTTCGCCCATCGGTATCTTGCGATCCTCAACAGCGGGGGCCAGCAAAACACCCCAGCGGTATTCCGGCATCTTCACATAGTCGAATTTCGCCCAGCCTTTGGGGTCCACCGACACGGCGGTGCGCAGATAGACCATCGATTCCTGAAAATTCTGCGGGATCAGATCGTTCCACCAGTTGATATAACCGGGGTGCCATTTTTCCAGCGCCTTCAGCACTTTCTTGTCTTGGCTCAGGTTCACGTTATTGGGGATCTGGGTGTCGTAGCTTACATTGATCAGGTCGAGCATTGGTTTCCTCCTCGTGGGGGCAAAATCTTTCAAAGATTTTGGGACGGATTTTTCGAAAAAATCCGGGCCCGTTACACACGTTCCATATTATAATCGCCGCGCACGCCAGTGCCGTAGCGCTGCAGCGCACCATCTTTTCCGACGGCATTGGGGCGCTGGAAAATCCAGTTCTGCCACGCGGTCAGGCGTCCGAAAATTCGCGTCTCCATCGTTTCGGGACCCGCAAAGCGCAGGTTTGCTTCCATGCCCGTCATGGCATCGGGGCTAAAACTGGCGCGCTCTTCCATAAACAGGCGCACCTCGTCTTCCCAATCGATATCGTCGTAGATGTAAGTGACCAATCCGGCCTCATCCGCAGCATCAGCCGCAAGCGGTTGACCCTTGAGGCCATCCAGCTTGGCGATGTCTTCGGGCGTACCCAAAAACCGCGTTTCAAGCCGGGTCAGGTCATTACCCATCTTGTAGGTACCGAAATTGCCATCGGTCAGCGTGACAGTTGCCGTATGGCGGTTATCGCCGTCAAATTCGTCCAGCATCATATAGCTGCGGTCGACCGACCACAGCAGTTCGGCCAGCGGGCCGGCAAAGCACGATCCGTGCTCGACAATTGCCACAAGGCTGCGCGATGTCATGTCGATCCGTTTCAGCAGGCGCTTCCAGTATTGCAGGATTTCGTTGGCCAGCCAGTGATCCTTGTTGTCCAGCAACAACGCCTCGTGAGCGACCAGCAGGTCAGGGTCACCCTGGGTTTGGAATTCGATCAGACCCAGTTCTTTTTCGTTGTTGCGCAGGTGCAGGATTGCGTCGTCCAATTCGCGGGCGCAGCGCAATATCCAAGCGTCGGCCCCTTGGTCGGTCAACGCATCCATATCGGTGGGTACAGCGACATCCGGGCCTTTGATGGTAACGGTCGCGCGTTTTGCCTCGCGGTGCAATGCAACCTCGACCACAGAATAGGAAATGCCGTCATCGGCAAAAGTGCGGCTGATCGGTGTCAGCGCAATGCCGTCTTCCACGTCTAACTTGGCAGAGGCGGCAGCCATCTCGCGGGCCCGCTCGGCCACGGTTTCATCGAACTTCGAGTTTGGAATGACCTCGTCGACCAGACGCCAGTCTTTCGCCCGCTTGCCCTTCACGCCTTCTTCGATAGAGCAGAACACATCGGCGCGGTCGCGGCGGACCATCCGTTTGTCCGTCACGCGGGTCAGCCCGCCGGTGCCCGGCAGCACCGCCAGCAAGGGCACTTCGGGCAAGGACACGGACGACGTGCTGTCGTCGGTCAGCATGATGTAGTTGCACGCCAGCGCCAGTTCATAGCCACCGCCCGCGCAGGCCCCTTTCACCGCGCAGATATAGTTCTGACCGCTATCGGCCAGTGCGGCCTCGAACGTGTTGCGGGTTTCGTTGGTGAATTTGCAGAAGTTCACCTTGTGGCTGTGTGCCGCCCCACCCAGCATTCTGATATTTGCCCCGGCGCAGAACACCTTGTCTTTGGCCGACTGCATGACGACGACCTTGACCTGCGGGTGTTCAAATCGCATCCGCTGGACGATATCGGCCAATTCAATATCCACGCCCAGATCATAGGAATTCAGCTTCAACTCATAACCGTCGAACAACCCGCCTTTTTCATCGACATCCATATAGAGGTTCGCAACCGGGCCATCGTATTCGATTTTCCAGTGGCGGTACTTGGAAGGGTCGGTCTGAAAGTCGATGATCTTGGTCACGGGGGCGGTCTCCCTTAACAGGCTCGGACAGTGTGGTCCGAATGGCCAGGTTGGCCTTTGGATGGTTATCTTCAAAACGGCACGATACTGCTACAAAAAGTTGAGACCTTGGGCGATTTCACGCAGTTTACTGCAATATATTGCCTCTTTGCAGGTGGTCGCGGGTGTCTTGGGTCCATTGCAATACATCTTGCACGGTCAGACCCAGAGTCTGGCGATCTGCCGGGCAGCGGGCCAGATGCCCCTTGACCATATCGCACAACCGCAAGGCCGCACGGGGGCGACGCATGCGCACTTTCAGCCGCGCGTTCGCAAGTTGGATGATACCTTGGGTCATCGCGCGCTCTGGCGAGCCTTCCGGCGCTTGCAGCCAGACCGCTTCGAGCACCTCGTGACATTCCCAAAAATACCCTTCGGCTAGATACTCAAGCCCGGCCTGCCATGCCTCGGTCTGGTCCAATTCGGCCACCGGGACATCCTGCGTGACACTGGCCTTGATTGCGTCAAACCAGTTTTCGGGATGGCGGGCGGTTTGACCCGGCACATAGGCATGGCTCGGTACCGGGAAGCGGGCGTTCAGATTATGCGATCTGGACATTTTCGCGCTCAATCCGGTCCAGCCGGGCGCAAAACTCGCGGATTGCGTCCAGCGTTGCGTGTGGCTGATCCAAATGCGGCACGTGACCGCAATTGTTGATCAGCGCGGTTTCAACAGGCGAATATATCCGGGTCTCGATCTCGGTGATCTGGGCCAGTGTTCCATAGGCATCTTCCCGTCCTTGGATTGCCAGAACCGGTATGCGCAAATGGTCAATCGCGTCGGCCACATTCCACGCCTCAAAGTCAGGATCGGTCCAGACACCATGCCAACCGCGAAACGCCGCGTCGACGTTTTCGTGGTATTTCGCCAGCTTTTGCTTCAAATCACCGTTTTCATAGGCGTCGCCCGCCTGTCTGATCGCGGCCAGCCCCGACGGTTCG
>JBFGFW010000346.1:0-3315 GCA_041579395.1 Sulfitobacter sp. | reverse complement strand
GTCCGATGAGCCAACGGCAGCGGGGCGGCATGGCACTCTTGGACCATATCCGTAAGCAGCATCGTCTCGCCTGCAAAGTTACGGACGGTCACGCATGACCGAAGAGTTGCAGAAGCTTGGGTCGGACGCCGGACACCGACGTCTGGGCCGCTTGGTGCGTGAGAATGGCATCAAGATCGTCAGAACCCGAAGTATCAAGCGACGACGGACAGCGACCACAGGTTCAACATCGCACCCAACCTGCTGGATCAGGCATTGCTGTTGATGGCCCCAACAAGAAATCGGCAGGTGGCACAAGCTATCTCTGGACGGATGCGTTCACCATACAGATCGCGCCTCGCAATAGGTTTCCAACGCATATAAACGCCGCCTGTCTAAGCACGGATTCAAAATCTCGATGAGCGGCACCATTTAGGCCCCGGCACCGTTCCGGTATTTTCTGGCGGTACCGTTTCCTTTTGGGCGGCTCCATTGCGTCATTTGGGTCGGTCGTATCGGCTGGTATTCTTCTGACGTCGGCATTGAACGGGGTGTCGCCTTACGACCGGTTTTATTGCTTTCAAGCAAAGTGATCGTTCTTACGGAACTGGTAACCGCGCCGTTTGTTGTCTTGTTCAAGAGCGCCGCTTGCGCCGACCGCATCATCTACTTGAACTCACAATAAAAGGATTATGACCATGAAAATTCTGATGGTTCTTACATCGCACGACCAACTCGGCGACACTGGCAAGAAAACCGGCTTCTGGCTCGAAGAATTTGCGGCCCCCTATTACGTCTTCAAGGACGCCGGTGCCGACATCACTCTCGCCTCGCCCAAAGGTGGCCAACCGCCGCTTGATCCCGGTAGCGACACCGAAGATACCCAGACCGAAGCGACCGAGCGCTTCAAATCCGACGCGGATGCACAGGAGGTGCTTGCCAGTACCAAAAAGCTGTCGACGATTGATGCAGCAGGCTTTGACGCGGTCTTTTACCCAGGCGGACACGGACCGCTGTGGGATCTGGCCGAGGATACCGACAGCACCCGCCTGATCGAGACGTTCGCCAACAGCGGCCGTCCAGTTGGCGCGGTTTGCCACGCACCCGCCGTGTTCAAGCACCCAAAGGGCGCGGACGGAAAGCCGCTGGTGTCGGGCAAGACCGTGACCGGATTCACAAATACCGAGGAAGAGGCCGTCGGCCTGACCGACGTCGTGCCCTTCCTGGTCGAGGACATGCTGAAGGCCAATGGCGGGCATTACGAGAAGGGCGACGACTGGGCGTCTTTCGTCGTTACGGATGGCAAGCTGATCACTGGCCAGAACCCGGCCTCGTCGGAAGAAGCGGCGCGCAAGCTGTTGGCGATGCTTTAGCATCAGGGGCCGGGCGTGCGGCGGATCCGCCGTCGTCGCCCGGACATATTAACGTCAGAGAAATCCCAGTTATCAAAGGAGACGACCGTGAAAATCCTCATCGCCGGTGCCACCGGAAAGACCGGCCTGCGCCTTGTCAACGAACTGAAGACGCGCGGTCATGAACCGGTCGCGCTCGTGCGCGGCAGCTCGGATACGAGCACGCTTCCTGCAGACGTCGAAGTGCGGCAGGGCGATCTGGCGGATCTGGACGGCGATGTCTGCAAAAGCTGTGACGTGGTCATCTTCGCTGCCGGATCCGGTGGCGCAACGGGCCCGGACATGACGGACAAGATTGACCGCGACGGTGCCAAACGCCTGATCGATCTGGCCGCAAAATCGCAGGTGTCCCGTTTCGTCATGCTCAGCACGGTGGGCGCGGACAATCCAGATCCCGACAGCAGGTGCTGTCAGACGAATGCGAACCAGTCTCTGCAAGGACAACGAAGCTGCTCTTTATGCCGCGCCGAGACCGCGCCAATCGGCAAGAGCGGCGGCGCGGTTCAGCTTGAAATTTGATCGGTTGTAGAGGTGGCGCTCCGCGTTGAAATGGTTGTGGACTGAGCCGTGAACGGCGACGAATTTCTGCAAACTTCGCAACCGTCTAAAGCGAAGCATGGCCCGCTCTCTTCGCCTAAATGGCTGGTGTGAATTCTCGGCTCGATTGTTGAGCCAGCGGCCGGTTTCCTGTTTGTCGACATTGCCAATGATCTTCATCGCCGCGCCGTAGGAACGCAGCTTATCGGAAACGAAAATATGTGCGCGACCATGGCGTTTCATCGTTTTTCTGAGGAATTTCAATGCAGCCTTGCGATCACGACGCTTTGTAACGAAGCTTTCGAGAACCTCCCCTTCATGATCGATCGCGCGCCAGAGATAGTGCGTCTCACCGTTAATCTTCACGAACACCTCATCCAGATGCCACTGCCAGTTCGAATATGCGCGCATCTGGCTGACCCTTTTCTTGCGGATCTCTGCGGCAAATATTGGGCCAAATCTGTTCCACCAAAATCGAACCGTCTCATGGCTGATCTCGATGCCGCGTTCGTGCAACAGATCCTCAACATTGCGAAGCGAAAGCGGAAACCGCACGTACATCATAACGGCCAGGCGGATGATCTCAGGGCTCGTCTTGAAGTAACGAAAGGGGCTGCGTCTTGTCATCCCGCTACGCTAATTGCTCGCCCTGCCCGCCTCAACCGATTTTGCTCTGACAGTGCCCCTCAACATTATGGCGCGAAAGCGGAAACCTCACATACAGGAAAACGGCCAGACGGATGATCTCGGGGCTCGCCTTGAAGTAGCGAAAGGGGCTGCGTTTTGTCATCCCGCGACGCTAAGTAGTCGCCCTGCCCGCTGCAACCGATTTTGCTCTGACAGGGCCCCCTGATCCTCTCCCGGCGGCCGATGAGAAGTCAGCTGTTTCAGCATTAGGTAAGCACGGTCGGGCAGGGATTCCTGCCAGACCGTGTGCCTCAGGTCCAATGCGCGACGGAGCGCCGCTCAAAGCTTTCGCGGAATTGTTGCGTCGATTTCGGCATCAACTCTCCGCTGCCCCAGTCGAGGATGACCGCGTATTGTCGCACTGCGTCCATCTCGTTGATCTCGCCTTCGCGGTACATGCGAGAGACATCTTCGGGGTTCATGCGCGCCCAGGCCACCCGGTTTTCGCGGATGTGGGCACGGGCCTGTTCCGTCGCGCCGATGTCGACCTCGTAATCCAGCATGTCGGCATCGTTCACCTTAATAACCACCCCGTAGTCGATCTTTGCTCGTTCGACTGAAACATACTCGTCGATCACATCTTGGCGCACCCGCTCAGGGTCGCGCTGCATTGGATCGCCGTATCCGCCGCCGCCTGCTGTGGGCCGGGTGAACTTGTCACCGCTTTTGATCTTGTAGTTGGAAAAGACCGAGCCCAGCC
>JBFGFW010000345.1:0-3316 GCA_041579395.1 Sulfitobacter sp. | reverse complement strand
GCGGACCCTGCCCTATACGAAAAAGAAAAAGTCGGCGAACTGGAAGTCTGGAACAAGAAATACGCCGAAGTGATGGGGGCACTCGACCGTGCCGAATCCCTTTGGATGGCCGCTCTGGAAAAACTTGAAAAAGCCTCTGCTTAACCCTTCTCTGGCTGGCAAATATCCCGGGGGTCCGGGGGCTGGCCCCCGGTGGAACACCATATGACACTCGACATTGCGTTCATGATCACGGCTTTTGCCACGATGATCGTCATCATCGACCCGTTTGCCATCGGCCCGATGTTTCTGGCGCTGACCCCCGGCATGACGCCGGCGCAACGCCGGCGGATCGCGTGGCGCGGGGTCGTGATCGCAGGGTTGCTGCTGTTGGTCTTCGCCGCATTCGGCGAGGCCGTGTTGAACTTCATCGGCATCTCGATGCCGGCGTTTCGTGTCGCAGGCGGCATTTTGTTGTTTCTGACCGCGCTCGACATGCTTTTCGACCGGCGCACCAAGCGACGCGAAAGCCAGGCCGAAGCCAGTGATGCGCACGACCATGATGATCCGTCCGTCTTCCCGCTGGCAATTCCGCTGATCGCGGGGCCGGGCTCTATCGCGTCGGTGATCCTGCTGACTGGCGAAAAGCCGGGGCTTGAAGGGCTGGTGACGGTGATGGGGATCACCTTTGGGGTGTTGATCATCATGGGGCTGACGATGCAGGTATCAGGTTATCTTGAACAACTGTTGGGCAAGGTCGGCATCAACGTCATCACGCGGTTGTTGGGCATGCTGCTTGCAGCCCTGTCGGTGCAGTTCGTGCTGGACGGCCTGACCGCCTTTGGGATTGTCCCCGTACCGGGCTGACAAATCGCGTCCCTGCCCCCATATTGGTCTTGCATCGCAAGGGACCGACCATGCCTGACATCGAATTCGACAGACTGATTTATCTGATCCTGCTGCTGCTGATGGTGGGGGGGTGGTTTTTCGTGCAAAGCCGCGAGGGGCTGAACAAGTCACTTCAACAACTGGCAGTCTGGGGGATGATCTTTGTCGGTGTGGCGGCAGGTTACGGCCTGTGGGGCGACATCAGCCGCACCTCGGCCCTGCCCCAGCAAAGCTATGAACGCGGTGCGGGCGTTGTGACGATTCCACGGGCACGCGACGGACACTACTATTTGACCGCCATCATCAACGGATCGCCCATCCGTTTCGTGGTGGACACCGGGGCCTCTGACATGGTGCTGACGCGCGCCGATGCGGACCGGGTTGGCCTGTCGCCCGACACACTGAAATTTCTGGGCCGCGCCACCACTGCGAATGGTGAAGTGCGCACCGCCTTTGTCCGTCTGAATGAGGTCCAGCTTGGCGATGCCCGCGATTTCGACGTTCCCGCAGTGGTCAATGATGGCGAGATGCGGCAATCATTGTTGGGCATGGGCTACCTGCAGCGCTGGGGTCGGATCGAGATTGCCAACAACGAACTGATCCTGACGCGTTAACATTGCAACGCAACCCGTTCAGGTTTCAGCCTTTTTCTCCCACCTCCCAGATGCCTCCGACCAGTATTGCGCCTCCGCGCCTGCATCTTTCAGGGTTTTCCACTGGCCGCGCGCGGCGGTCAGTGCTGCCTCGTCAATGCCATCGAACAGGATGCAGATCCGGTCCAGCGCGGCAACTTCCGCCGCCGTGGTCTCGGCCCCGTCAACGCAAAAGACACATGTCGCCCGGTTCGGCGTATCGGTCCCGGTGGTCAGCAGGATCGGTTGCGCCGCGTCATGAGGGCCGCCCGCCAGCCCATGCGCCAGAAAATCATCGTCCGCCCCCTGCCACAGCGCCGCATCCAGTTGCGCCAGCGCCGCCGCATCGGTACCGCGCACGGCGACGCGCCAGCCGGCACCTTGCGCCTTGACCAGCAGCATCCGCAGCGTGTCAACCAACGGTCTTTGTGTCAGATGGTAGAAATAAGCGGCACCCACGGCGGTTATGCACCTTCAAAATTGTCTGAGATCAAGCGGTTCAAGGCCGCCACGCCCCAGCCGGTCGCTCCGACGGGGGCCAACGCGGATTCCGTTTTCAAAGAAGCGACACCAGCGATATCCAGGTGGATCCATGGCGTTTCCGCCTTGACGAACCGCCCCAGGAACTGCGCGGCCGACACGGCACCGCCTTCGCGCCCGCCGATGTTTTTCATATCGGCGATCCGGCTTTTCAGCAGCTTGTCATAGCCCGGCCCCATCGGCATGCGCCATGCTCCTTCATTTTCAGCCTCTGCCGCTTTCAAGAACGCGTTGCAAAGCGCGTCGTTGTTGGAAAAGACGCCGGCGTTTTCCCGACCCAGTCCCACCACGATTGCCCCGGTCAGGGTCGCCAGATCGATCATGCCAACCGGCTTGAACCGGTCTTGGGCGTACCACATCACATCGCACAGCACCAAACGTCCCTCGGCGTCGGTGTTGACCACTTCGACGGTGTCACCCTTCATCGTCTTGATTACATCGCCGGGGCGTGTGGCATTGCCCGACGGCATGTTTTCAACGATGCCCACCAGTCCCACGACATTGGCCTTGGCCTTGCGCAGGGCCAGGCTGCGCATCACCCCGGCCACCACGCCCGCGCCGCCCATGTCCATGGTCATGTCTTCCATGCCGGCACCTGGCTTCAGGCTGATCCCGCCGGTGTCGAACACCACGCCCTTGCCCACCAGCGCCAGCGGGGCCGCGCCTTTTTCGCCACCGTTCCAGCGCATCACCACAACATATGACGGGCTCTCCGATCCCAGTCCGACCGACAGCAAAGTGCGCATTCCCAGCTTTTCCAGCGCCGCATCGTCCAGCACCTCGACCTCAAGCCCGATATCGGCCAAGGCCTTCAGCCGATTGGCAAATTCGGTCGTGGTCAGCACGTTGGCGGGTTCATTGGTCAGATCGCGGGTCAGGAATGCGCCATCGGCGATCGCCAGCAGCGGTGCTGCCGCGGCTTTGATATCGTCGGGTTTGTTGGACATCACGGTGACCGACCCTTTGCGCGGTTTGCCGCTGCTTTTGCGATCCTCGAACGTGTAGTCGCGCATCGCCAGACCAAAGCACAGTTCAGCTGCTTTTCGCAGGCTGCCCGTCAACACCAAAAGATCGGCATCACCGCGCCGCTTGGCCAAGGTGGCCCCTGCCTTGCGCAGGGTGACCACAGGCGCGTTGTTGGCCAACTGCACCACATCGACCGCTTCTGCCGCCAAACCGGTGGGAAAGCCCATGCACAGGGCCTCGCCGGGTTTAAGCGATGTAAACGCATCGCTTTTCACCAAACGCTCCAGCGCGCCCTTGGTCAGCTTGTTGAT
>JBFGFW010000344.1:0-3322 GCA_041579395.1 Sulfitobacter sp. | reverse complement strand
CCCCGGTACGCCCAGATCCAGCAGGCGCTTGACCTTGACCGCGTCGTTCCAGTCGGGGCGCACGATGGCGGTGGTGTCGGTCGCCGCGAACGCCTGCAACTGCCCCAAAAGCGACGTCAGTTCATTGGGCGAATGTTCCATGTCCAGCAGCGCCCAGTCGTATCCTGCGGGGGCGACAGCTTCGGCGGCATAGGCATTGCTCAGGCTGATCCAAAGGCCCACCTGCTGCTGCCCCGACCTGATCGCGCTGAGAAATCTGTTTTCGCGCAGCTTCATATCACGGCCCTTTCGATGAATTTGCGACCTTGCTCCACCCTGCGATAATCAAACGGCGTCAGATCAAGGCTCCGGTAGGCACCATAGGTGATCAGTTCGGCGGTGCCGCGTGCCAATGCCGGGGCTTGTTGCAACCCATGGCCGGAAAACCCATTTAGGAAGATGAAATTGGCGACCTCGCTGTGGCGGCCCAGAATGGCGTTCTGGTCCAGCGTATTATAGGCATAATGCCCGACCCATTCGTTGATGACCTTGACCTGGTCCAGTTGCGGAACGCGGTTGGCGACGGCGGGCCAGACTTTGTTTTCCCAAAGCGAATGATCAAACCCGAAATCGTCATAGGCCACGCCGGGATCATCGTCAGGTGGACATCCCGCCATGTAATACTTGCCGTCAGTCCGCATATGCACGCCCGAAGGGTCAATCGTCAGCGGCAGATCACGGTCCAGCGGATGGGCGGCGTCGAAGATAAAGGTGTAGCGCTTGCGCGGCTCGACCGGCAGGGTAAGGCCCGCCATCTGGGCCGTCGCCAACGCGCGCGGACCTGATGCGTTGACCACCGTGCCACAATTCACGACCGTACCGGATTGCAGCGTCACGCTTTCAACGACCTTGCCGTTCGGGGATTTGGTCATGGCAACGACCGTGTCGTGGATATATTCGACGCCACCGCGCCGGGCCTTCCGCCTGAACCAGTCAAAGATGGTACCGCCGTCGAAATAGCCTTCGTCGACCAGATTGTGATTGGCCGCCAGAATGTCATCAAGCCGGTAGAACGGATAGGCGGCGGCGATATCATCCCGGCTAAGGTGACGTGTGCCCGCGCCAAGGGCCATCTGGATCTGCTGCGACTGGCGCAGGGTTTCGGCAAATTCGGGGGTGTCGGCCAGATATAGATAGCCGAAGTTGTGGATTTTCAGATCGGGCACCTCGGGGTCGCCGCCCATGAAGGTGCGGAAGTTCTTGATGAATGTCGCCCCGAACTGCGACACCTGCACGTTGATCGCGGCGCTGAACTGCTGGCGGATGCAGCTGTTGGTGTGGCTGGTCGACGCAAACTGATAGGTCGGGTCGCGTTCCACCACCAGAATAGTGCCAGCAAAGCCCGGCATCTGCGTCAGCCACCACGCCAACGCAGAGCCGAACATCGCGCCGCCGACGATAACAACGTCATAGGACGGGCGGGTAGGGGTCATTCGATGTCTCCTTTGCCAATGGCATCTTGCACAGATTGGATATCCTGGGCGCTTAGACCATAGATTTCTGCTGCTGCGTCAGCAGAAATATACCCGCGCGCCAAATCACGCCTGATCAGTGCGGGGTCGCGGTCGGCCACCGGCCCATATCCCCCGCCGCCCGGAAAGGCCAAGGTGACGCGCGCACCATGAGGGACAAACTGCTTGCCCTTGCCGCGCATAGCCGCGCCGTCGCTGCGGGCGATTGTGGTGGGCGCGCCTGCGGTGGCACCTTGGCGTCCCCGCGCGGGATGGTGCACCCGGTCAAACATGGCCGAGAAATCGAATTCGTGACCCTCGACCGCGCCTACCTCCATGAGTTGCCCCAAGCCGCCGCGCATCGTACCCGCGCCACCGCTGTCGGGTCGCAACTCCTTGCGCCAGATGATGACGGGGCCCGCGTGTTCCGTCGCTTCGACCGGCATCGTCATCACCCCCGACGGAAAGGCCGTCGCGTTCAGTCCGTCCACGGTGGGCCGCGCCCCGGCACCGCCCGAATTAAAGGCCA
The DNA here is from genome assembly GCA_041579395.1 of Sulfitobacter sp. GTDB lineage: Bacteria > Pseudomonadota > Alphaproteobacteria > Rhodobacterales > Rhodobacteraceae > Sulfitobacter. Next base: position 1,303 of record JBFGFW010000344.1, on the reverse strand, counting down.
GCACCTCGGACCGACGCGCGGTCGCCGGGGCCACCGCATCGGTACGGGGTCGCAGCGAAACCTGAAAGTTGCACAAGCACCCGGCCCCTTCGGCAGGGACCGTGCGGGGCAGCAGTTGGTCAAGCGCTGCAAAAACAGCGTCGGGGATCATATGGCCAATCACATGCCGCAACGCAACGGGGGCAGGATGCACCGCATTGACGATGGTATCTTCGGGTGCGGTGATCCGAAACGGCGCAAGCGACGCGGCATTGTTTGGAATTTCGGGTGCCACAGCGCATTTGATCGCGTAGCACGCATAGGCCTTTGTATAGACCATCGGCACATTGATCCCCTTGGGATCCGGGCGAGAAGTGCCGGCAAAATCGCAGGCGATGTGATCATCGGCGATCTTGACCCGGCACCGTAGATCAATCGGAGTGGCATAGCCGTCGATGCGCATCTCTCCGGTTGCGGTGCCCTTGGTCAGCTTTGCAATCGCCTCGAGTGTGGCGCGGCGCGAATTGGCAAAGACATAGTCCGCAACCCCGGTCAAATCCGTCAGGTCAAATTCATCCATCATGTCGGACAGCCGGCGCTGGCCGATCTCGTTGCAGCTGGCCAGCGCATAGATGTCGCCGATCAACTGATCGGGTTCCCGAACATTGCCACGCACCAACGCCACCAGCGTCCGGTCAACTTCACCGCGCGCCGCGAATTTCATGATCGGGATATAGATGCCCTCTTCGTAGACCGAATCTGCATCCGCCCCGAAACCGCGCCCGCCGATATCGACGACATGGGCGGTGCAGGCGAAAAAGCCGACCAACCGTTCGTCGCGAAAGGCGGGCGACACCACGGTGATGTCATGCAGATGCCCGGTGCCTTCCCAAGGATCGTTGGTGATATAGACGTCACCCTGATGGATGTTATCGCGCCCGATGCGGCGGATGAAATGTGGCACGGCATCGGCCATGGCGTTCACGTGGCCCGGTGTGCCGGTGACTGCTTGGGCCATCATGTGACCCTGCGCGTCATAAACCCCGGCAGAAAGGTCGCCCGCTTCGCGCACACTTGTGGAAAATGCAGTCCGCACCAGCGCCTGCGCCTGTTCTTCCACGACCGAAATCAGACGGTTCCACATGACCTGATAGGCGACGGCTGACGTGCTCATGGTGCGGCCCTTTCGATGTCGATGGTGCCGTCGGGATGGACGGTGGCGCGGCGGCTGGTGGGGATGACAATGGTGGTTTCATCTTCGGTGATCACGGCCGGGCCTCGGACGATGTCGCCCGAGTGCAGTGCGCTGCGCAGGAAGACGTTT
>JBFGFW010000343.1:0-3328 GCA_041579395.1 Sulfitobacter sp. | reverse complement strand
ATGGTGACCCCGGCAGGATTCGAACCTGCAACCTGCCCCTTAGGAGGGGGCTGCTCTATCCAGTTGAGCCACGGGACCGCCGTTCATCGTTTAGCAAGCCTGCGCGGGGCATGTCACCTGTAAAAAACCGCCTATGCGGGCAATGGGGCTTTCCTGCAGTGGTCACTTGCGCCTGCGCGACGATCTACGTTAGCGTAAGCCTTAGGTTGTTCAGCAGGAAATCGCCTTTGTCACATACCCCCAAACGCCCGTTAACCCTTCGCGATGTGTCGGATGCCTGCGGGGTGTCGGAAATGACGGTCAGCCGGGTTCTGCGCAAGCGGGGGGACGTGTCCGATGCAACGCGCCGCCGGGTTCTGGCTGCTGCTAAAGAACTGGGTTACGTGCCCAATCAGATCGCCGGATCACTGGCGTCGCAGCGTGTCAATTTGGTGGCGGTCATCATTCCTTCGCTGTCGAACATGGTCTTTCCAGAAGTGTTGAACGGTATCAATAACGTACTTGAGGACACGCCGCTGCAACCGGTGGTCGGCGTGACCGATTACCTGCCCGAAAAGGAAGAGCGCGTCCTTTACGAGATGCTGTCCTGGCGACCTTCCGGCGTGATCATCGCAGGGCTTGAGCATTCGGATGCAACGCGGGCGATGCTGAAGAATGCGGGCATCCCGGTGGTTGAAATCATGGATGTGGACGGTCGCCCCATAGACGCCATGGTGGGTATTTCGCACCGCCGCGCCGGGCGTGAAATGGCGACGGCAATCCTTAGGGAAGGGTACGAGCACATCGGTTTCATGGGCACGAAAATGCCGTTGGACCACCGGGCGCGCAAGCGCTTTGAAGGGTTCACCGAGGGGCTGGCCAAGGCTGGCATAGAGATCGAGGATCGCGACTTTTACTCCGGCGGGTCGGCATTGGCAAAAGGGCGCGAGATGACCCAGGATATGCTCGAGCGGTCGCCCGATCTGGATTTCCTGTATTATTCCAACGACATGATCGGTGCCGGGGGATTGCTGTACCTGATGGACCAGGGCATCGATATTCCGGGCCAGATCGGCTTGGCGGGCTTCAATAATGTTGAGTTGCTGCAAGGCCTACCCCGGCAGCTTGCCACAATGGACGCTTGCCGGCTTGAGATCGGGCAAGCCGCCGCCAAGATAATCCTGAACGATACGCTTGATGAACCGGACCCGGATCTGCAGACGCAAATCACCCTGACGCCCACCTTGTCGCTGGGGGATACGCTGCGCCGCAAACGCAATCGATGAACACCCTAAGGCTCAGCAACACCGATGCCCGGCGGATCTTCTTGCACCGCCATCTGCTGAGCGATGCACCGCAGGGACCCGCGCAGGGCGACGATCTGTTGCAGGTGATCAAAGGGCTGGGATTTGTCCAGCTTGACAGCATCAACACCGTGGCGCGTGCCCATGATCTGATCCTGTTTTCGCGTCGGCAGCGGTATCGGCCGGAGGCGCTGAAAAAGTTGTACGAACAGGACCGCGCGCTGTTTGAACATTGGACGCATGATGCCGCGGTGATCCCGATGGCATATTATCCCTATTGGCAGCTGCGCCGGGAACGCGATGCCGACGAGTTGCGCGCCAGGTATCGAAACTGGCAACAGCATGACTTCGAATCCCAGTTTCAGACGGTACTGGACCAGATCCGCGAACGGGGTCCGGTGTGTTCGGCAGATGTGGGCAAAGACGAACCGCGCTCGTCCGGGGGGTGGTGGGACTGGCATCCGTCCAAGACCGCGCTTGAGTATCTGTGGCGTGCGGGGGCGCTGTGCGTTGTCGGGCGGGATGGCTTCCAGAAACGCTATGATTTGACGGAACGCGTGATTGAGGCGCATGTTTGCGATCCGACCAATGCGCCCGATACCGCGCAGACCATCGACTGGTGCTGCGCCAACGCGCTGGATCGTCTGGGCTTTGCCACCCACGGAGAGCTTGCCGCCTTCTGGGACCACATTACGCCAGCCGAAGCAAAGATCTGGGTCGCGCGTGAAACTGCTGCGGGGCGGCTGCAGCCGGTCGATATCACAGGGGCCGACGGCACTATGCGCGGTGCCTTTGCCCGGCCCGGTCTTGCGGAGGATCCGGCGCTGCACATTGAACCCTCGACCCGTCTGCGCGTGCTTAGCCCGTTTGACCCCGCACTGCGGGACCGCAACCGGGCAGAGCGGCTGTTTGGATTTTCCTACCGGATCGAGATGTTCGTGCCCGCCGCCAAGCGCGTCTTTGGCTACTACGTGTTCCCGATCCTGCAAGGCGACGCAGTGATTGCACGGGTCGATATGAAAGCGTTTCGCGACCGCGATACCTTGGTCGTGCGAGCGTTGTGGCCTGAGCCGGGCGTGCGTTGGGGCAAAGGTAGACAAGCCGCGTTCGAGACCGAATTGACCCGGCTGGGTCGTTTGGCGGGCGTGTCGCGCATCGTGTTTGATGACGGCTGGATGCACTAGCGATATTGCCAAGCGGTTTGCCAAATTTTAGCCGACCAGCACCGGCTCCCGACGACGCTGACAATTTGTAAACATTATGTTGACGTATTGCGTTTCTATGCCAGAGTAAGGCCAAAGGAATCATATCCATGCGCCACGCTGCCGCCGCCACGCCGATATTCAGCCGATGACCAAACATGTGGTTGTCATCGGTGCCGGGATCGTCGGCGTATCCAGTGCCCTTTGGCTGCAACGCGCGGGCGTGCGGGTGACATTGATTGATCGCGCCGGGCCGGGCACGGGCACCTCGCATGGTAACGCAGGTGTGTTGGCGGCTTCGGGCGTGGCACCGGTCACCGGGCCGGGGCTGACCTCCAAAGCGCCGTTCATGTTGATGGACCCCGATACACCGCTATATCTGCGGCTGTCCTATTTGCCGCGCCTTCTGCCGTGGTTGCGCAAATATCTAAGCTTTGCCAATGACGCTGACACCCGCCTCATTTCCGCAGCGTTGACGCCCATCGTCAGCGACAGCGTCGAACAGCACAAAAGCCTGACGGGCGATCTGGGCCTGTCCGATTGGATCACCGAAAGCGATTATATCTTTGCCTATCGCAGCCGCGAAAAGTTCGACGCCGAAGCTTACACCTGGGCGATGCGGGCCAAGGCGGGGTTCACGCCCACCCTGATTGAGGGGGCTGCGATCCGCGACTATGAGCCCGCCCTTGGCCCGGACATCACCTGCCTTGCGACCCTCAAGGACCACGGCTTCATTCGTGATCCGGGCGGGTACGTCATCGCATTGGCCAAGGCTTTCGAGCAGGCTGGTGGCACAACCATGAAGGCTGACGTCAAAGACTTCGACCTGACCGGCGGCACGGT
>JBFGFW010000342.1:0-3358 GCA_041579395.1 Sulfitobacter sp. | reverse complement strand
TCTTTCCCGGTAATCATCTTGAACAGGGTCGACTTGCCCGCGCCGTTGGGGCCGATCACGCCGACGATCCCGCCGGGCGGTAGCGAAAACTCAAGGTTTTCGATCAACAGCTTGTCGCCCATAGCTTTGGACAGGCCTTCGACTTCAAGCACTTTGCTACCAAGGCGGGGCCCGTTGGGAATGACGATCTGCGCGCGCGTCAGGCGTTCACGCTCTGAACTGTCGGCCATCTCGTTATAGGACTTGATCCGCGCCTTGGATTTCGCCTGACGGGCCTTGGCCCCCTGACGCATCCATTCCAATTCGCGCGACAATGTCTTTTGCTTGGACTTGTCTTCGCGGGCTTCCTGCTCAAGCCGTTTGGCTTTCTGGTCCACCCAGCTGGAATAATTCCCCTCGTAGGGGATGCCATTGCCGCGGTCGAGTTCCAGAATCCAGCTGGTGATGTTGTCAAGGAAATAGCGGTCGTGGGTGACGATCAGGATCGTACCTTTGTAGTCGATCAGGTGCTGTTGCAACCACGCAATGGTTTCGGCGTCCAGGTGGTTGGTCGGCTCATCAAGCAGCAGCATTTCGGGCGCTTCCAGCAGCAGCTTGCACAAGGCCACACGGCGCGCTTCACCGCCCGACAGCGTGGTCACATCGGCATCGTCCGCAGGACAGCGCAACGCTTCCATCGACACGTCAATCTGGCTGTCCAGATCCCACAGGTTTTCGGCGTCGATCTGGTCTTGCAAGGCGGCCATTTCGTCGGCGGTTTCGTCGGAATAGTTCATCGCCAATTCATTATACCGGTCCAGCACGTCCTTTTTCTTTTTCACGCCCAACATGACGTTTTCGCGCACGGTCAGCTTGGGGTCCAGATACGGTTCCTGTTCCAGATAGCCAACCTTGGCCCCTTCGGCGACCCACGCCTCGCCCGAGAAATCTTTGTCCTGACCGGCCATGATACGCATCAGGGTTGACTTACCCGAGCCGTTTACACCGACCACACCGATCTTTACGCCGGGCAGAAAGTTCAGGTTGATGTTGTCAAAGCATTTCTTGCCGCCCGGATAGGTCTTTGAGACACCGGACATGTGATAGACATATTGAAAGGCGGCCATGGGGAATCCTCGGATAAGCTGCGTTTGGTTTGGGATGTGCAATATCGCCCATGCCAGGCAATATCAAACACTCAATAGATAGGGGCCCCATGACGGATTTGAAGACATTGATTGCGGGTTATGCGCAACCGGGGCAGGTCGCATGGATCGGGCTGCGGCCGGAACGCCGGTCTGAAATGCAATCCGTCGCCCAAGTGCTTGTCGGGGAAGCGGGACTTGCGGGCGATCACGCCCGGCCCGGCAAGCCGGCGGTTACGCTGATACAGGCAGAACATCTGGCGGCGATTGGTGCGATGCTGGGACGTGGCCCCATTGCGCCGGAAATTTTGCGGCGCAATCTGGTGATTTCCGGCATCAATTTGTCCGCGCTGAAGGGGCGGCATGTGCGCGTGGGGCAGGCGGTGCTGTCGTTCGAGGTGATCTGCGCGCCGTGCAGCCGCATGGAAGAAACTTTGGGCAAGGGCGGCTATTCGGCAGTGCGGGGCCATGGCGGCTGGTGTGCCAATGTCGTGACACCGGGCCTGATCCGTACTGGTGATGCAGTCACCCCGATATGATCGTTGCCAAGATTTGCAGAAATCATGCGCGATCTTTCTTGGTCAGATGTTATTTTCAGTCAAAACTTTAGTGCATCATCAGGAATTCAGGCGAAAAAATTCCGGTACTGGGTTATTATCCCACAATCCGAGGTCGCCTTATGGCCCCGGGCAAGATGCGACCCGTCAGAGGTCGTGCTAGAACAAGAGGGACAGATTGATGAAAACATCCACCATCGTTGTTGGACTTGACGGCGGGGAAGCCGGCGCGCGCGCGCTGGATTTTGCGACGGGGCAGGCCAAGCTGATCGGGCAATGCGAACTGAAGCTTGTTTATGTGATCGAGTGGTCGCCGTTCAGCTTTCAGACGCCCGAAGAGAACGAAGAGCGCCACATGCGGCGCGAACAGGAGCTGAAAACAGCGCAAGAGAGGATCATGGACCCCGCCGTCAAAAAGGCATCCGACGGCGGCTTAATGGTTCAAGGTATCGTTCGGCACGGTGATGTGGCCGATATTCTTGACGACGTGGCCAAGAAAAACAGCGCACAGCAAATCGTGGTGGGCCGTGTGGGCTTGCGAGGTCTGAAAGAACGGCTGTTCGGCGGCGTTACCGGACGGTTGGCGGTCGCTTCAAGCGTGCCAGTCACGATCATTCCATGAAAGGGCATATGATGAACAAGTTTCTTAGAACAGCGCTTGGCGCTGGGGCGGCATCTGTTGTGCCCGCGATTGCGTCAGCACAGGATGCGGTCGGCATTGACCAACGTATCAACGACATTTTCGCAGGATCAACGGGGTGGTTCGTCAATCTGATCTTTGCACCTTTGCCCTTTGAAATCGCGGGCGCGGCTTTTCCATGGATCGTGCTGTGGCTGGTTGTCGGCGCAACCGTCTTTACGTTCTACTTTGGGTTTATCCAGTTCAAAGCCTTCGGCCACGCCATTTCGCTGGTCAAGGGCGACTATGCCGACCCCAATGACGCGGGCGAGGTCAGCCATTTTCAGGCGTTGACGACTGCGCTATCGGGGACCGTAGGTTTGGGTAACATCGCAGGTGTTGCCGTGGCCGTCGGGATCGGCGGGCCGGGGGCGACATTCTGGATGATCCTTGCCGGTCTTCTGGGGATGGCGTCGAAATTCACCGAATGTACGCTGGGTGTGAAATACCGCAACGAATATCCAGACGGTACGGTTTCGGGTGGTCCGATGTACTACATGACCAAAGGCTTCAAGGAGCGCGGTCTGCCATTGGGTGGCTTCATGGCCATTGTCTTTTCGATCTTCACCATCGGCGGTGCATTGGGCGGCGGCAACATGTTCCAGGCCAACCAGGCGCACGCACAGATATCCGGTATCCTGGGTGACTATCCGGGTTGGATCACCGGCATCGTCTTTGCCATCGTTGTGTTTGCCGTGATCGTGGGCGGTATCAAGTCAATCGCACAGGTAACGGAAAAGGTCGTTCCTTTCATGGGCATCCTTTATGTCGGTGCCGCGTTGGTTATCCTGATTGTCGAGGCTGACAAGATCGGCTGGGCGTTTGGCCAGATCTTTGACGGTGCATTTACCGGTCTTGGGGTTGCGGGCGGCTTTGTCGGCGCGCTGATCCAGGGTTTCAAACGGGCCGCGTTCTCGAACGAAGCGGGCGTCGGGTCGGCTGCAATCGCACACTCTGCCGTGCGGACCAAAGAGCCGGTCACCGAAGGCGTCGTTTCC
>JBFGFW010000341.1:0-3360 GCA_041579395.1 Sulfitobacter sp. | reverse complement strand
TCTGATTTCAGCCTGAAGCTGGTGGTCGAAAATTCGCATTCCGCCAAGCCGATGCTGTATAAAATCAGCGGTACCTGGGGCAATCACGAAGGGTCGATGCTGCTGTGGGTCCTGATCGTAAGCCTGTTCGGTGCGACAGCTGCTTGGTTTGGCGGCAACCTTCCCCAGACATTGCGGGCACGTGTTCTAGGCGTTCAGGCCGCCATCGGCGTGGCCTTCTATGGCTTTATTTTGTTCACCTCTAACCCGTTTTTGCGGTTGGTGACGCCGCCCTTTGACGGGCAGGATTTGAACCCGCTGTTGCAGGACCCCGGTTTGGCGTTTCATCCACCGTTCTTGTATCTGGGGTATGTCGGCCTTTCGATGTCGTTCAGCTTTGCCGTCGCCGCGTTGATCGAGGGGCGCATTGACGCGGCCTGGGGCCGTTGGGTGCGCCCGTGGACGTTGGCGGCATGGATTTTTCTGACCATCGGCATCGCACTTGGATCGTGGTGGGCCTATTACGAATTGGGCTGGGGCGGGTTCTGGTTCTGGGATCCGGTCGAAAACGCATCGTTCATGCCGTGGCTTCTGGCCGCCGCGCTGCTGCACTCTGCCATCGTCGTTGAAAAGCGCGAAAGCCTGAAAAGCTGGACGATCCTGCTGGCGATCTTGGCCTTCGGGTTCTCGCTGATCGGCACGTTTATCGTGCGCTCGGGATTGCTGACTTCGGTGCATGCCTTTGCAAATGATCCTGAGCGCGGCGTGTTTATCCTGATGATCATGGCAGTCTTCATGGGCGGCGCATTGGTCCTGTTCGCACTGCGTGCCTCGGCGCTCGAGGCGAAGGGCGTGTTCAGCATGGTCAGCCGCGAATCCGCCATTCTGCTGAACAACGTGTTGCTTGCCGTGGCGTGTTTCGTGGTGTTCATCGGCACGATGTGGCCCCTGCTGGCCGAGATGTTCTTTGACCGCAAGCTGAGCGTCGGACCGCCGTTCTTCGACGCGGCCTTTACGCCGTTCATGGTGATGTTGGGGCTGGCCCTTCCGATTGGATCGGCGATGCCGTGGAAACGTGCGCAGATTGGCCGGGCATTACGGCCGCTGCGCTATGTATTTGTGTTGGCGATTGCGATTGGCGGGCTGGCCTTTGCCATGCAATCGGGGCGCAGCCTGTTGGGGCCGGTTGGCCTGTTCTTAGGCGCGTGGGTCGTGATGGGCACGATTGTTGATCTGCTGGGCCGTACCGGTCGGGGCAGCGGACGTTTGCGCCGGTTGACCCGACTGCCGCGCGCCGATTGGGGCAAGATGGTCGCCCATGCCGGGCTTGGCGTAACGATGGCGGGCATCGCTGGTCTGACCGCGTGGAGCATGGACGACATCCGCGCCGCCAAATTGGGCGAGGCCTATGATGTCGGCAGCTATACCGTCCGTCTGGACGATGTGACGCGCAGCCAGGGGCCGAATTATGTGGCCACGATTGCAAGTGTCACCCTGTCGCAAGACGGTCGGGAAATCGCACAGATGCGTCCCGAAAAGCGGTTCTATCCGGTGGCGCAGATGCCCACGACCGAAGCCGCGATCGACTACAATCTGGCGCGCGACGTCTATGTGGTGATCGGCGATGAGCAGGATACCGGCGGCTGGGTCGTGCGGGTCTACATCAAACCGCTGACCAACTGGATATGGATTGGCTGTGCGCTGATGGCGCTTGGTGGCTTGCTGAGCCTGTCAGACCGACGGTTTCGTGTCGCGGCCGGGGCGGCCAAACCTGCGCGCAGCGTGCCCGCAGAATGAGGGCGTTGCTGATTGCCCTGATGCTGTGGGTCACCCCCGTCTGGGCGGTGCAGCCCGATGAAATACTGGCCGATCCGGTACTGGAACAGCGCGCGCGCGAGTTGTCAAAGGGGTTGCGCTGTCTGGTGTGCCGCAACGAAAGCATTGATGAAAGCAACGCCAGTCTGGCGCGGGACTTGCGGTTGCTGCTGCGCGAACGGCTGGTGGCGGGCGACACGGACGACGCAGCGGTGGCATATATCGTCGATCGATATGGTGAATATGTGCTGCTGAACCCGCCCGCATCGGGGTCCACCTGGATATTGTGGGCTGCGGGGCCGCTGATGCTGCTGCTCGCGGGGGGCTTGGGGCTGGTTTATCTGCGCGGCCGCGCCGCTGCACCTGCGCCGGATCAAGCGCCGCTCAGCGCCGACGAAAAAGCCCGGCTTCACGATATTCTGCAAGAGTAACGCGGGGTTTCACTGGCCCCGGTCAGCGGGTCGGATACACTGCAGCAAATTTGCAGATAGGACCGCACCGGATGGACTACCAGACCCTGACATTTGACCTTGCCGATGGCCTTGCTGTCATCACACTGAACCGCCCTGACAAGATGAACGCCCTGACTTCGCAGATGCGGGCCGAGATTGAGCACGCCTTTACCCAAGGAGGCAAATCTGCGCGGTGCGTCGTGATCACCGGATCGGGCCGCGCCTTTTGCTCGGGGCAGGATCTGGGCGATGGCGGTATGGCAGCCGCCAGCGATCTGGAGCGTACGTTACGCGATGAATACGCGCCGATGCTGCGCGCGATCACCAATTGCCCGGTGCCAACGATTGCGGCTGTCAACGGCGCGGCGGCGGGGGCTGGGGCCAATCTGGCATTGGCCGCCGACGTGGTCTTTGCAACTGAATCCGCCTATTTCCTGCAGGCGTTTACCCGGATCGGTCTGATCCCGGATGCCGGCGGCACCTATACGCTGCCGCGCCAGATGGGCATGGCCAAGGCGATGGGGGCGGCGCTTTTCGCGGACAAGATCAGCGCCCGGCAGGCCGATGAATGGGGCATGATCTGGGAAGCCGTGCCGGATGCGGATTTCGACGCCCATTGGCGCGCCAAGGCGGCGAAACTGGCCGGTGGACCGACAGCCGCTTATGCATCGGCCAAAAAAGCGATCCGTGAAAGCTGGGACAACACATTTGAAGAACAGCTATCCCTTGAGGCGCGCGAGCAGGGCAAATGCGGCCAGTCGCGCGACTTTCAAGAGGGCGTGATTTCCTTCATGCAAAAACGGCCACCCGCGTTCGAGGGCCGCTGAGCGACACCTAAACCGAGCGTTCGACCAGCAGCACCTCATCAGGTCTCAGGGTCGGACGCGACGCGCTGGCCACCACGGCCACAGCTATACCGTCGGCCAGCACGGTCTGTACCGAACCTGAAACCTGCTTGACGGTGATGTGTGGCGGCTTTTGCCCTTTGTCATAAACCACGGCGATCTGATCGCACTTGTGCAGGGTATCGTGAACCAGCGATCCCTGCGGTGCCGGATAAGTTCGCGCGGATTTGGACATAAGGCTGGTGGCATTGTCCCATTGCAGACCAGGC
>JBFGFW010000340.1:0-3379 GCA_041579395.1 Sulfitobacter sp. | reverse complement strand
AGGCTTGCTGATCTTCGTCTGCGCCATGCCGGACGATACCGAAGATACCGCAGCCGCCCTGGCCGCCAAGGTCGCCAAACTGCGGCTCTTCAAGGATGACGCGGGCAAAATGAACCTGAACCTGGTACAGATGGGCGGCAGCGCCTTGGTCGTCAGCCAGTTCACGCTGGCGGCGGACACGTCGCGGGGCACCCGCCCCGGCTTTTCCTACGCCGCCAAACCTGATCACGCAAACGCGCTATACGACCTTTTCATCACCTGCATGAAAGCATTGGAAATCCCCACCAAATCCGGTCAATTCGGCGCTGACATGACCGTGGCGCTGACCAACGATGGGCCAGTCACGATCTGGCTCGACACCGCGCAAGTCTGACCACCGCCCTAATCTTCATTCCAAATGGATAGAAATCCTCGGGGGTTTGGGGGCAGACAGCCCCCATGCGACGCTCAAGGCTCGCGAAACGCATCCTTGGATTTATACAACGGCTTCAGCAAGTACTGCAGCACCGTCTTTGACCCGGTATGCAACTCCACACTCGCCTGCATCCCCGGACGGATCTGCAACGACGCCTGACGCGGTGTCAGATGTTGCGTATCCACCTGCAACGTCACCTTGTAGTGCGGGTCTCCATCCGGTGCGCGCGACCGCTCATCCTTGAACGTGTCCGCCGAGATCAGCTTCACCGTGCCCTTCAACGTGCCGTAGATCGTGTAATCATAGGCCGACAGCTTTACAGTCGCCTCTTGGCCCGCGCGGACGCCTGCGATGTTTTCGGGCTTCACGCGCGCCTCGACGAACAGTTCTTCGTCTAGCGGGATGATCTGCAAGATTTCCTCGCCGGGGCGCACGACGCCACCGATGGTCGTGACACGCAGGTTGTTCACGATGCCGCGCAGCGGGCTGACCAATATGGTGCGGTTCAGCTGATCGGTGCTGAATTTCAGGTTCTGCTTCAGCGTCGCCAGTTCCTTGAGGACGTCAGAATAGTCCTGCGCGCGGTTCAATTCGGTCCCGGTGGTGATCTCGTCCAGCTTGATGCGCGCATCTGCATGAACCTTGCGCGCACGGGTGACTTCGATCAGCGACACGATCTTTTTCTTCAGCATGTTCTCCAGCAGTTCGCGTTCTTTTGACGCTTCTGTCAGGACGCGCTGCGCCCCCTCTGACCGCGACACGAAATCCGACTGGCGCGCTTTCAGCAGCGCCCGCTCGGACGCGACGATGCCGGGGGTGCGGTTGGCGAAAGCCTCCGGCACGACAAAGTCGTACTGACCCGCCAGTTCCGCCTCAAGCCGCAGGCGGCGGATTTCAAATGCGCTGATTTGATCCTGCAGCTCGTCGACAGACGATTGAAATTGCGTGCCGTGCAGCCGCGCCAGCACGTCGCCCTTTTCGACGATGTCGCCCTCACCCACAGACAGCTCCGCCAGAATTCCCCCTTCGAGGTTCTGGATGATCTGAGGTCTGGATGACGAAATCATCGACCCTTCGGCGCGCACTATTTCATCGACCCAGGCAAAGGCGGCCCACAGCAGAAACACCAGCAGGCTGGCCCCGCACAGCCACACCACCATGGACGGTCCGCGCATCTGTCGGTTCATCTGCGCGCCCAGATCGGTGGTGCTGATCGTGCTCATGCGACATGTCCGGGATGGCTGGCCAGATGTGCCAGAACCTTGTCCTGAGGGCCATCCACCGTCATGCGGCCATCCTGCAGCACTAGCGTCCGGTTCGTCAGTGCCAGAATGGGTGCACGGTGGGTGGCAATGATAGCCGTGCGCCCCTCCATCCACGTTTTCAACCGCGACACCAGCGTCGCCTCCAGCCGCTGATCCAAGGCCGCCGTCGGCTCATCCAGCAGGCAGATCGCCGGGTCCTGCAGCCACAGTCGCGCCCAGCCAATCGATTGGCGCTGGCCGATGGACAGGCCCGCACCGGCGTCCTTGATCTCAAGATCCAGACCTCTGTGATGGGTGCGCACGAACGGCCCCAGCCCGGCAAAATCAAGCGCTAAATGCAGGCGGTCATCGTCGCGTTCCAGCAGTGTCAGGTTCAGGTTGTCCCGCAGGCTGCCGGAAAACAGCCGAACGTCCTGCCCAAGATATCCGATCAGCCGCCGCAGGTCGCGCGGTTCGATCTGCGACATCTCGGTGCCATCGATTAGCACGCGCCCCTCGGTCGGCGCATAAAGCCCGCTCAATAGTTTCAGCATCGACGACTTGCCAGACCCATTGGCCCCCAAGACGGCAACCCGCTGGCCGGGCTGGATCATCAGCCCCCTGATGTCCAGCGTTGGCGCACCATCCTCTTCGTACCGAAAGATCACGTTACGCAGTTCGAACTGACCTTTCAGTTTTTCGCGGCGCAGATAGGTGCGGTCGGTGTCAGTGTCCTGTGGTGCGGCCACGATAACGTCCAACCCGTCCAGCGCCCCTTTGACATTCCCCCAGCGGGCCATCGTGCCGGAAAGCTGCGTCAGCGGCCCCAGTGTACGCCCCGTTAGAATGCCCACCGCAATGATCGACCCCACGGTGAATTGCCCCGCGAAGACCAGATAGGTGCCGGTGATGACGGCGGCGACATAGGTCGCCTGCTGGATGCCTTGGCTCCAGAAGGTCAGAAACGACGCCAGCTTGCGCTGTTCGGATGATTTGACAGATGACAGCGTGTTCAATTCGGTCCACAGGCGCATCACGCGGTCTTCGGCGCGCTGCGTCTTGACGGTGTCCAACTCAAAGATCGCCTCGTGCAGCAACCGCGAGGATTTGGTTGACGCTCCTTGCGTTTCCTGGGTCAGCCGGATGGCCCTTTTCTGCAAGAAGAACCCTGGGAGCAGCATGAGCAACCCGCCCAAGACCAGCACCCAAACCACGTTTCCGGCAATGCTGGCGACCAGAAACAGAAACACGAAAATGAATGGAATGTCGGCGATGGTGCCGATGGTAGAGGCCGTGAAGAATTCGCGCACCGACCCGAATTCGCGCATTGCGGAAAACAGTTGGTTCGGTGCCTGACCGCGGTTGTCGGACCGCATGCCCAACAGGCGCTTCATCAAGATGTCCTGGACGGAAAGTTCGATCTGCCGCCCTGCTCCGTCCATCAGACGCGCGCGGGCCATCTTCAAAAACGCCTCCATCAGCAGCGCCAGCCCGGCACCGGCGGCCAGCACCCACAGCGTTGCCTCGGATTGGTGCGGGATCACCCGGTCGTAGACCTGAAGCGAAAACAGCGCCACGGCGACGGCCAACAGATTGGCCACGAACGACCCCATGGCGACTTCTATCAGCTGGCGGCGAAAGCGCGGGAATTGCCCCCAAAACCAATGCGCAGGCGCGCCACCGGTTTTGTGTGTTCTGGCGACGGTCTGCAACGAGGCTT
>JBFGFW010000339.1:0-3379 GCA_041579395.1 Sulfitobacter sp. | reverse complement strand
GCTCGGCCGTCAACGAGATCGACTTTAGCGCGCTTGAATCGCTTGAGGCGATCAACGCACGCCTTGGGGATATGGGGATTCGGTTGCATCTGTCCGAAGTAAAGGGCCCCGTGATGGACCGTTTGCAAAAGCATCATTTCATCGCTGATCTGACCGGCAAGGTGTTCTTGTCCCAACATGCGGCTTTTGTGGATCTGACCAAAGCCGCAGCCTGAGATACATTCATTTGCAAGTTATTTGCGGATCGTTAAAACTGGACGCAGGACGACGAACGCCCGTTTCGCGTGGCGAAACCGCATCCAGATCAGAAAGCTCACATGATACCGATCAACCCGCCTGCACCTGAAAACACCCCGACAAGAACCATCGTCGAGGTGGTGCGCGCCAACGCCAAAGCGCATCCCGACAAGACGGCCTTGGTCTGCGAGGGGGAAACGGTGAACTGGGGCGGGTTCAACACGCAGATCAACAAGATCGCCAATCTGCTGCTGTCATTGGGGGTGGCCAAGGGCGACAACATCGCCATCCTCTCGCCCAATTCCATCGCTTATGCGCATCTGTTCATGGGCATTCTGCGCGCCGGGGCCTGCGTGACACCGCTGTCCACGATGGCGTCGCCTGTTGCTCTGGAAAAAATGCTGACCGATTGCGGGGCCAAGGCGGTTTTCGTGGCCGAGCAGTATCTTGATCTGGTGGGGGGCTTTGTCGCGGGACTGGATTTGGCGCGCTTTGCCCTCGATTTTGAGCATAACGCGTTCCTGCCGTTCGAGGAGGCCGTTGACAGCGCTGACGCGACCGACCCGAATATCCCCATCGCAATGGAGGACGCGTTCAACCTGATTTATTCGTCCGGCACCACCGGCACGCCCAAGGGGATCTTGCACAACCACTGGATGCGCGCCGCACAGATGGATCGGGTGTCGCCCAATGGCTATGATGATGACGCCCGCACCTTGCTGTCGACGCCGCTTTATTCAAACACCACCATCGTGTCGTTTCTGCCAACGCTCTACGGCGGCTCAACGGTGTATCTGATGCCCAAGTTCGACGCGCGCGGTTATCTTGAGATCGTGCAGCGCGAAAAGATTACCCACACCATGTTGGTGCCGGTGCAGTACAAACGCATCATGGAAGTGCCGGATTTCGACACCTTCGATCTGTCGTCGATGCGGGTGAAATTTTCAACCTCGGCCCCGCTGCGCGCCGAGATCAAGGCCGACGTGCTGGCCCGATTTCCCGGCAAGCTTTTGGAATACTACGGTCTGACCGAAGGCGGCGGCGTCACGGTGCTGAACTCGGCCGAGCACCCTGACAAGCTGCATACCGTCGGCCAGCCCGCACCCGGCAACGAGATCCGGTTAATCGACGAGGCCGGCAACGAAGTGCCCAAAGGCCAGGTTGGCGAAATCTGCGGGCGCGGGCCCACGATGATGGCGGGGTATTTTGGCCGCGATGACCTGACCCAAGACTATATCTGGCGTGACGCCGAAAACCGGGTGTATTTCCGGTCGGGCGACATGGGCCGGTTTGACGAGGATGGATTTCTGATCCTGTCGGACCGCAAGAAAGACATGATCATCTCGGGCGGGCTGAACATCTATGCCGACGATCTGGAACTGGTGCTGCTGGCAGACCCGGACGTGACAGACGCCGCCGTGATTGGCGTGCCGTCGGACCAGTGGGGCGAAACGCCGCTGGGACTGGTCGTACGGCGCTTGGGCGCTGACCGGACCGGCGATCAGATCTGCGCGGATGCCAACGCCAAGCTGGGCAAAAGCCAACGCCTGTCAGGCGTCGAGGTGCGCGAATTCCTGCCACGCAGCTCGATCGGAAAGATCCTGAAAAAAGAGTTGCGGATTCCCTTTTGGGACATGCCGAAACCATAACCCAAAGGACCAAATCGTGAACCATTCCGCCGATGACACCGCCATGAACGGCGCAGAAAGTCTGGTGAAAACGCTGCTCGACAGCGGGCTAGACACCTGTTTCACCAATCCTGGCACGTCCGAGATGCACTTTGTAGCGGCCCTTGATCACGTCCCGGGGATGCGGTCGATCCTGGCGCTGCAAGAGGGCGTCGCGACCGGTGCGGCCGATGGCTATTACCGCATGGCTGGCAAGCCCGCGTGCACGTTGCTGCACCTTGGGCCCGGTCTGGCCAATGGGCTGTCGAACCTGCACAACGCGAAAAAGGCTGGGTCGGGCGTGGTCAATATCGTCGGGGAGCATGCGGTCAGTCATATCGAACTCGACGCGCCGCTGACCTCGGATATCGAAGGGATCGCGCGGCCGGTATCGCAGTGGGTGCACACGTCGCTGTCATCGGCGCATGTGGGCGCGGACGCGGCCAAGGCCGTTCATGCCGCCAACGTGGCACCGGGGCAGGTGGCAACGCTGATGCTGCCAAGTGACACGGCCTGGAATGACGGCGGGGTCGTGGCGGCATCGCTTGGCGCACAGGCACGTCCGGCATTTGACGATGCTGCGCTTGAAAAAGCAATCACCGCGCTGTCAGGGCCGGATAGCTTGCTGTTGTTGGGCGGGGCCGCCTTGGCGCAGGACACGCTGGAAATTGCGGGCCGTATCGCCGCAAAGACCGGATGCAAGTTGCTGTGCGAATGGGCGAATGCGCGGCTGGAACGCGGTGCAGGGCGGGTTATCATCAACCGCGTGCCCTATCCGATTGATCAAGCGCTTGAGACGCTGAAACCTTTCAAGCGGGTTGTCTTGATCGGTGCCCGCGCGCCCATCGGGTTTTTCGCCTATCCC
This sequence comes from Sulfitobacter sp., assembly GCA_041579395.1. Taxonomy (GTDB): domain Bacteria; phylum Pseudomonadota; class Alphaproteobacteria; order Rhodobacterales; family Rhodobacteraceae; genus Sulfitobacter. The sequence goes on along the minus strand of JBFGFW010000339.1, from coordinate 610 downwards.
GGCAAGCCCGCAATTCTGACGGCGGATGGCACGCAGATCATCGACCTGTGCACAACCGCGCAAGACATCACCGGCGCGCTTGCCGCGTTGTGCAGGGGCGTCGATGCGACGGATACCGCGCCCGCGCCGCTTGCCAAGGCGGCGACGCCTGACAAACCCAGCGGCCCGCTTGATCCCGGCGGCATTGCGGCGGTTCTTGGCCGCACGATTCCCGAAAATGCCATCATCGTGGACGAGGCGATCACCACGGGACGCGCGTTTTTCCCCAGCACGGCCGGGGCACCGAAACACACATGGTTGAACAATTGCGGCGGCTCCATCGGGTATTGCATGCCCGTGGCAATCGGAGCCGCGGTCGCCTGCCCGAACCGCAAGGTGATGGCGCTGATCGGCGATGGCAGCGCGATGTACACCATTCAGGCGCTGTGGACGATGGCGCGCGAAGGTCTGGACATCACCACCGTTATCTTTGCCAACCGCGTCTACAAGATTCTGCGCGGAGAGTTGACCAACGTCGGCGTCACCAACGCAGGTCCCAAGGCGATGGATATGCTGTCATTGGATCAACCAACACTGCAATTTGTCGGTTTGGCGCAGTCGATGGGGGTCG
>JBFGFW010000338.1:0-3379 GCA_041579395.1 Sulfitobacter sp. | reverse complement strand
GGATTTCGTGATGCTGGGCCGCGCCTTTCACATTGCGCTGGCCGCACTTGGACCCAAGGGAATCGACCACCTGATCGACATCTTGTCCAAGGATCTGATCGCCAACATGGGCCAGATGGGTGCACGCAACCTGCAAACCCTGCCTGACCTCGTGGCCCTAGGACCGCAACCCATCCTTCCAAATGGAAAAAAATCCCCCCCGGAGGGCTAAAAGTTCTTCTTGCACGCCCAGCCAAACAATCGCAACAATGCCGCATTGCAGCAACACCAGACCGCGCAGGAAGACCCCAATCGTATCTTGGTGCCATTTGGCAAATCAACGAGGCCCACCATGACTGAGTTCAAGAAGATCCTGATCGCCAACCGCGGTGAAATCGCCATCCGCATCATGCGCGCGGCCAACGAGATGGGCAAAAAGACAGTCGCGGTCTTCGCCGAGGAAGACAAACTGGGTCTGCACCGCTTCAAGGCGGATGAAGCGTATCGCATTGGCGCGGGCCTGGGGCCCGTTGCCGCATACCTTAGCATCGACGAGATCATCCGCGTCGCTAAAGCCTCCGGCGCTGACGCCATTCATCCGGGCTATGGGCTGCTGTCAGAAAATCCGGATTTCGTGGATGCCTGTGAACAAAACGGCATCACCTTTATCGGCCCGCGTGCAGAGACCATGCGCGCCCTTGGCGACAAGGCCAGCGCGCGTCACGTGGCGATCCAAGCCGGTGTTCCGGTGATCCCCGCAACCGACGTCTTGGGCGAAGACATGGATCTGGTCCGCAAACAGGCGGCCGAGGTCGGCTATCCCTTGATGCTCAAGGCATCGTGGGGCGGCGGCGGACGCGGCATGCGCGCCATCGAGTCGGAAAAGGAGCTTGAGGAAAAGGTCCGCGAGGGCCGCCGCGAGGCCGAAGCCGCCTTTGGCAATGGCGAGGGCTATCTGGAAAAGATGATCCTCAAGGCCCGCCATGTCGAAGTTCAGATTCTGGGCGACAGGCACGGCGAGATCTACCATCTGTTCGAACGTGATTGTTCCGTCCAGCGCCGCAATCAGAAAGTCGTCGAACGTGCCCCCGCCCCCTATTTGACCGACGCACAACGGGCCGAGATTTGCGAACTTGGCCGCAAGATCTGCGCGCATGTGAATTATGAATGCGCAGGCACCGTCGAATTTCTGATGGATATGGAAGACGACAAATTCTATTTCATCGAAGTGAACCCGCGCGTGCAGGTCGAACATACCGTAACCGAGGAAGTGACCGGCATCGACATCGTGCAGGCGCAGATCCTGATCGCCGAAGGCAAAACCATCGCCGAAGCCACCGGCAAGGCCAGCCAGGCCGAGGTGCAGCTGAATGGCCATGCCCTGCAAACCCGGATCACCACCGAAGACCCGCAAAACAACTTCATCCCCGACTATGGACGGATCACCGCCTTTCGCGAAGCGACCGGCATGGGCATCCGGCTGGACGGTGGCACCGCCTATTCGGGCGGCGTGATCACGCGCTATTACGACAGCCTGCTGGTCAAAGTGACTGCCAAGGCGCAAACCCCGCAAGCCGCGATTGCGCGGATGGACCGGGCCCTGCGCGAATTCCGCATCCGCGGCGTGTCGACCAACATTGCCTTCGTGGAAAACCTGCTCAAGCACCCGACCTTTCTGAACAACACCTATCACACCAAGTTCATCGACCAGACGCCCGAGCTTTTCGCCTTCAAGAAACGCCGCGACCGCGCCACCAAGGTGCTGACCTACATCGCTGACATCACTGTGAACGGACACCCCGAAACCAAGGGGTTCGAGCGCCCCGCCGCCACCGTTCGGTCACCGGTGCCGCCCGCGCCCAAGACTGAACCCAAGATGGGCACCCGCAACCTGCTGGAACAAAAAGGCCCGCAGGCCGTGGCCAACTGGATGGGACAGCAACGGCAGTTGCTGATCACCGACACCACCATGCGCGACGGTCACCAGTCCTTGCTGGCCACGCGGATGCGCAGCCATGACATGATCAAGGTGGCCCCCGCCTATGCCGCCAACCTGCCGCAGCTCTTTTCGATGGAATGCTGGGGCGGTGCGACGTTTGATGTGGCGTATCGCTTCTTGCAGGAATGCCCGTGGCAGCGTCTGCGCAACCTGCGCGCGGCCCTGCCCAATGTGATGACACAGATGTTGCTACGCGGGTCCAACGGCGTCGGATACACCAACTATCCCGACAACGTTGTGCAGGAATTTGTGCGCGTCGCCGCCAACGAAGGCGTCGATGTGTTTCGCGTCTTCGACAGCCTCAACTGGGTCGAAAACATGCGCGTCGCCATGGACGCGGTGATCGAGAATGACAAGATCTGCGAAGGCACGATCTGCTACACCGGTGATATCTTTGATCCTGATCGCGCCAAGTATGACCTGAAATACTACGTTTCCATGGGCAAGGAACTGAAAGCCGCCGGGGCACATGTTCTGGGCCTGAAAGATATGGCCGGGCTGCTGAAACCCAGTGCCGCCAAGGTGCTGATCAGGGCGCTGAAATCCGAGGTTGGCCTGCCGATCCATTTCCACACCCACGACACCGCGGGCGTCGCCATCGCGACGATCATGGCCGCCTCAGAGGCGGGCGTCGATGCAGTCGATTGTGCCATGGACGCGCTGTCGGGCAACACCTCGCAGGCGACACTTGGCTCGGTGGTCGAGGCGCTGAAGCACACCGACCGCGACACCGGGTTGTCAATGGACGCGGTGCGCGAGATTTCCAACTATTGGGAAGAGGTGCGCGGTGAATACGCGGCGTTCGAGACAGGCATGCAGGCCCCGTCGTCCGAAGTGTACCTGCACGAAATGCCCGGAGGCCAGTTCACCAACCTAAAGGCGCAAGCCGCTTCGATGGGGCTGGACGATCGCTGGCCCGAAGTCGCGCGCGCCTATGCCGACGTGAACCAGATGTTCGGCGATATCGTCAAGGTCACGCCGTCGTCCAAGGTGGTCGGGGATATGGCGTTGATGATGGTGTCCCAAGGGCTGACACGCGCGCAGGTCGAAGACCCGGCGACGGAAATGTCGTTTCCCGACAGCGTCATCGACATGATGCGCGGCAATCTGGGCCAACCCCCCGGTGGGTTTCCCGCGGGAATCGTCGCCAAGGTCCTGAAGGGCGAAAAGCCTAACACCGAACGCCCCGGCGCGCATCTGCCCCCCACCGATCTTGAGGCGACACGCGCAGCGCTGAAACAGCAGCTTGAAGGGGCCGATGTCGAAGACGACGATCTGTCCGGCTATCTGATGTATCCCAAGGTTTTCCTTGATTACATGGGCCGGCACCGGATTTACGGACCCGTGCGCACCCTGCCCACGCGCACATTCTTTTACGGGATGGAGCCGGGCGAAGAAATC
>JBFGFW010000337.1:0-3384 GCA_041579395.1 Sulfitobacter sp. | reverse complement strand
GACGTCATGCCGTTCTGGACCGGCGTCGACACCACCCACTTGACGCGCGCCTCCAAGCTCGTCTCCCGCGTGACGGCCTTCCCCGTCCAGTACAACAAGGCGATTGTCGGCCGGAACGCCTTTGCCCATGAAAGCGGCATTCATCAGGATGGCATGCTGAAAAACGCCGAAACCTTTGAAATCATGCGTCCCGAAGATGTGGGCCTGACCGAGACCAACATCGTCATGGGCAAGCATTCGGGTCGCGCGGCACTGCGGTCAAAGCTTGAAAACCTCGGCTACGAGTTGGGAGATAATCAGCTTAAGGATGTGTTTGTGCGGTTCAAGGAATTGGCCGACCGCAAAAAAGAAATCTATGACGAAGACCTGATCGCGCTGATGCGCACCGCATCGGACCCCGAAAGCGACCGGATTCAGTTGAAATCCATGACGGTTGTCTGTGGCACCGAAGGCCCGCAAAAGGCCGACATGGTGCTGACGGTTGACGGCGTGGAACGCAGCACCACCCAGACCGGCGACGGCCCCGTCGATGCGTCCTTTAATTGCATCAAGGCAATGGTGGATCACACCGCCCGGCTGCAATTGTATCAGGTGCATGCCGTGACCGAAGGCACCGACGCGCAGGCCACCGTGTCTGTCCGACTTGAGGAAGATGGGCGCATCGTGACTGGCCAATCTGCCGACACGGACACGGTTGTCGCGTCCGTCCGCGCCTATGTGCATGCGCTGAACCGCCTGCTGGTGCGCCGCGAAAAAGGCGGTACCGACAAGCGCGAGATCAGCTATCGAGACGTGGGCTGACCTGAAGTTGGCAGGGTTCAGGCCCTGCCTTCTTCAACCGTATGGGTTCTTGGGTGCCCGGTCCGTCGACAACGATGCCTGCGACCGTTCCACGATCATCGTCACCGCATCAGCCAGATGGTGACGCTCGATATGGTGGTCGCCACGCGAAACGCGCAGTTTATGCGCTTCCAGCATGACTTCGGCATGGGAAGAACCGCGCGGCGGGATGAACGCATAGCAGGCAAGTTCGATCAGCAGGCCCAGCGGGTCCTTGAAATAGATCGAATGCATAAAGCCGCGATCCTTGACGCCGGAATTGCCGACGCCGCGCGTCTTGAGCCGGTCAAGCACCTGGTCGAACATGGCTCGGTCCACCTCGAACGCGATATGGTGGACGCAGCCCGGATCGGTCGGGGTGCGGCTGTGCACGGGCTTGCGCTTTTCGTTGGTGAAAATCGTGATCAGCCGCCCGTCACCGGGGTCGAAATACAAATGCCCCTCTTCGGGGTCATCCAGATTGGGCTGATCAAAGATGAACGGCATGCCCAGCAAACCTTCCCAGAAGTCGATGCTGGTTTGGCGATCTGCACCCGTCAAAGTGATGTGATGCACGCCGATGACCTGGATTTTTTGCATCTTCTTTCCCCTTTGTCGCAATTATCCGATGGCCAAGGATAACGTGGCGGCGACATCATGCCACCCCTTTTACCATCCCCCCTTTCGTCCAAGCCGTCATCAGCCTATAAGCCGCAAGACCCGCGTTTTTCAGAGTCGTCGGGGCATCTCGAATTATTGCAAGGTCCCGCTGCTCATGTCGTTATTTGATAATTTCCGAGGTCTGTTTTCGTCCGATATGGCCATCGACCTGGGAACAGCGAATACGCTGGTCTACGTCAAAGGCAAGGGGATCGTTTTGTCAGAGCCGTCAGTTGTGGCGTACCATGTCAAGGATGGCGTCAAACGCGTGCTGGCCGTCGGCGAGGACGCGAAGCTGATGCTGGGCCGCACCCCGGGCAGCATCGAGGCGATCCGCCCCATGCGCGAAGGCGTCATTGCGGATTTCGACACCGCCGAAGAAATGATCAAGCATTTCATCCGCAAGGTGCACAAGCGGTCGACCTTTTCCAAACCCAAGATCATCGTCTGCGTGCCGCATGGGGCCACACCCGTTGAAAAACGTGCGATCCGTCAATCGGTGCTAAGCGCCGGGGCGCGCCGTGCCGGTCTGATTGCAGAACCGATTGCGGCCGCCATTGGCGCGGGCATGCCGATCACCGACCCTACCGGCAACATGGTCGTCGACATCGGCGGCGGCACCACGGAAGTTGCGGTGCTCAGCCTTGGTGACATCGTCTATGCCCGGTCCGTCCGCGTCGGCGGTGACCGCATGGATGAAGCGATCATCAGCTACCTGCGCCGTCAGCAAAACCTGCTGGTCGGGGAAACCACGGCAGAGCGGATCAAGACGTCGATCGGCACGGCCCGGATGCCCGACGACGGGCGCGGCACGTCGATGCAAATTCGCGGGCGTGATCTGCTGAACGGTGTGCCCAAGGAAATCGAGGTCACGCAAGCGCAGATTGCCGAAGCCCTGGCCGAGCCGGTGCAGCAGATTTGTGAGGCGGTGATGACCGCGCTGGAAACAACCCCGCCAGATCTGGCCGCAGACATCGTGGACCGCGGTGTGATGCTGACCGGTGGCGGCGCGTTGCTGGGGGATCTGGATCTGGCCTTGCGCGAGCAGACCGGCCTAGCCATTTCGGTAGCCGACGAACCGCTGAACTGTGTGGCGCTTGGGACCGGCAAGGCGCTGGAATACGAGAAACAGCTGCGCCACGCCATCGACTACGACAGCTAAGTCGGGCATAGTTCACTAAGCCAGACCAGCGGCAGGACGGCCCTGCCCCAGCGGCAGGAAAACCGTCACGCCATGGCCATTGAGCGATCATCATCAAATGACTTTGGCCGGCCCTTGCGCCGGATGCTGATGGCTGTGCTGGTGCTGATCCTGTCAGGTGTGTTCTTGTTGTGGCGCATCGACAGCCCCCGCGTCGAACGGTTTCGCGCCCAGATCACCGACCGGATAGTGCCCAATCTGGATTGGGCGATGGCCCCGGTCACGGGCACCGTCAACCTGCTGCGGGATTTTCAAAGCTATCAGCGGCTGTCAGACCAGAACCGCGAACTGCGGTCTGAATTGCGCCAGATGCAGGCGTGGAAGGAAGCAGCGCTTCAGCTTGAGCAGGAAAACGCCCGACTGCTGGACCTGAACAACGTACGGCTGGACCCCCGGCTGACCTACATCACGGGCGTGGTCTTGGCCGACAGCGGGTCGCCGTTTCGCCAGTCCGTGCTGTTGAACGTGGGGGCGCGCGACGGGCTGATCGATGGCTGGGCCGCGATGGACGGTATCGGGCTGGTCGGGCGGATTTCCGGCGTTGCGCAGAACACCGCGCGGGTGATCCTGCTGACCGACGCCAGCAGCCATATCCCGGTGACGATCCAACCCTCCGGGCAGCGCGCCATCGTGGCGGGCGACAATTCCGCCGCCCCGCCGGTTGATTTCCTGGAAAACCCCGATCTGGTGCGGCCCGGCGACCG
>JBFGFW010000336.1:0-3390 GCA_041579395.1 Sulfitobacter sp. | reverse complement strand
GCCTGACCGCCCCCGACAACGAGTGTATCAACGATCTCGATTGGCATGATGCGTTCCCCAAGCTGTTTCAGGTGTCATGATTTACCTTATCCGAGCCGAAACAGTGCTGAAACCATCAAACCGTTAATCAGTGGTTGGGCACAGACTAACTGAGGACCGGATCAATCAAGCTGCCCAAAAGCAGGGCAGGGTGGTTCTGGCCCCCAATGGCGGATTGCACCCCAAATTCGCGCGCATTTATCTGCCGATTGACCGCCTAAATGCACCTGTCATCAGCCCGCTGACACACGGTAGCCCGCACAAGGCGCTTGCGTGCATCGCGCGGAGGACTAAGCTGATCTGCGTAAACGCGAGGAGACTTTTCGAAATGACAATGCATCGCATCGCCGCTGTGGCCGCACTTGTAGCACTTTGTTCGGGCGCGGTTCACGCAGGCCCACTGAAACTGAAACCCGCAAATCCGCAGCCTGACACTGTAAGCGCGGGCCTGGCCGTCGATTATGCCTTTCCCCAAGATGTCAAATCATTGCGCGATGCCTATATCTCGCTTGGCATCGGCGCAAAACCGGGTACGCCGCTGGATGGCTTGAACTACGTCAGCTCCTCTGCAAAGCCCTATGCGCTGACATCCGGACAAGAAATGAAGGTCGCGGCGCGGATCAAAGGGTTTATTCGCTTTGACGCGCCCGGTACCTATACACTTCAGGCTCATTCCAACGACGGGCTTGAGCTAAAAATCGGTGGCAGTCAGGTCGCAAAAGTCGATGAAAAGCGCGAATGCAAACCCATCGGTGCCGTCGAGGTTTCAGTCCCCGAGGCGGGTTGGTACGAGCTTGAGGCGCTTTATTGGCAGCGCAAGGGCACGAGTTGCCTGATCATGGAATGGGCAGCGCAAGGCGGCGCGCTGAAAACCGTGCCATCAGCGGCGTTTGGCCACAAATAGGGCCGTCGCTACGTTTGGCAGGTGACGCGCGACATTCGCGCGTTGCCGAATATCGCGCGCCGCAGTGGGCGACGCGCTGTTATTCGTCAATCAATGCCCTTTGTGATGCTCACATGAGACGTTCGGATTGAAGGGGTTGAGTATCCCGGTCGGATTATCGCGGAAAAGCCAGATGTGCTGATCGTAATGGGGCATGAAATTATGCGCTTCGTCAGCCTCGGTATCAGGGTTGTCGGCCATCGCCTCCCAAACCTTTCCGTTGATTTCGGGCATGGGCTTTCCTGTTTCCGCCCAGGCGGCTTGCCAGACCAGATTCTCGACGCCGACCAATTGCAGCGTTCCGTCCGCCTGTGGTTCATAAAGCAGGATGCCCGGTTGCATCCAATCGGTATACGTCCCATTGCCATCCACCCGAGGCTCGCCAGCGGTGATCCCGAGCCTGGCAGGGTGGATGTAATGAATGCCCATGCCGCCCCATTCCGCCGGTAGGCCTTCCTCGGCGGCTGTGACGCAGTGGTTGGCCGGGTCTCGAATATACCCGTCACTCAATGCAATATTTACGTCCTTATACTTCTCTGTCGCGGCGCGCACGGCGTCCAGATCTACTTCGTCGGCAACACTCATACTCGCAACGGTGCAGATTAGCGCAACAATCGTACTTACCGCAGTAATATGATTACCCTTCATGTCGTCCTCCTGCCGCCTGATTTGAATATAGTCTCGGGCAGGCGTTAACCCGGTGCCGGAATATTACGCTCAAATCGATTGAAAGTCTTATGGAAACATCGGTTTTGGCGCTCCACCCGCGGGGGTTGAAACGGTGACTTGCGCTGCAGGTTTGGCGATATGGCGGCTTAGGCGGGCGACAGAATGTGAATTGCGCGATCGGCGAGCATGTCCTTGGTGCTGGCGGCATAGGCTTTCATATGGGGCGATCTGGCATGCGCGCCAAGCGCTTCCATGCTGGTCCATTTCTCGATGACAACGAAGGTGTCAGGGCCAAAGGCGGATTGCATCGGCCCGGCACTTTCGGTGTCGATTGTGGCTTCGTAGGCGATGCAGCCATCTTCGGCTAAGACTTCCGGCACGTTTGCGTTGAAAAGCTCCAGCACTGCAGCGCGCTGGCCCGGTTTAGCGGTGATGACGGCGACAACATGGACATCTGACATATTGGGGTTTCCTGTTTGCTGGGAAGGGGATCATCTCAACGCTAACTTCTGGACGGCGCGGTAGCAATGCATAGCGATAGCGTGACGTCGCCACATGAACGAAATGCCACCAAGCGCTCAAATCGCAGCACGCCCCTGTCAATTCCGGCCGCATAGGGTATGGGTGGAATTAGCTGAAGGAGAATGAACAATGGGCGTTTCATCAACCGTACCTGAACTGGTCGCAGCGGCGCAGGCCGACGCAAAGACATTGCAAGACCAGATTTCGGGAAAGCGCGATCTGGTTGACGGTCAAGCCGGGTCGAGATCCCACGATGAACAACTTGGCACGGTGACAGGCGCGCTGGAAACGGTGGCGGTCGATGTCTTTTCTGCCTTTGAAGCGCGGATGCAGCATCATTTTCGCAGGGGGCCGTTTTCGCGGAAACTGGTCTCGCTGCTGCTCGCCTCGGATAAGGCCGACCTCGCCGAGAGGGTCCGCCAATATTATCTGGCAGTGAATGTGCTTAAGCATGGGAAAGGTGCCAGCTATCGGGAATTGTTGGACGCGCCGGGCGACCTTGTCATCTTTTATGACGATGGCGAAAATACCTCCGCATCTCTGATCGATGTCAGCGCGCCGGGTTTCTTTGACGGTCTGACCGCGACCATTCTTGAGGCGTACCACTTCCTTGAGAACAGATAACGTTCTTTGCCTTGGCAAAGCAGACGGCACCATCAGGTGATAAACTGATGGCGGGCAGAGGCACCTGCAACCCCTGCATGGTCACGCCGGAAAAATGAGCGGACCCGACCCTATGCCCCGCATTTCTGCGTGCGGACCCATGGCCTGCTCTCGTTGACAAAAGGCAATCGTAACGGTGGTTTCCGTGGTAGACTGTAAGCGCAATGTATGGAGGGACCGACATGCGCTACATCACGATCACCACATGGGAAATAGCAGACGGGGCCGACTATGACGTGGCTTTGCGCGCCATCGAGGAAAAGCGTCTTCCTGCCCTGAAAAGCTTTGGGGCCAGCCGTGTCACGGTCATTCGCACCAGTGACCGGACCAGTGCGGCAATCACTGAATGGCCCGACAAGGCGACGCGGGACGCGGCCGAACTAAAAATCGACCAGGTTCGCAAATCGGTCCACCGCGAGGACCAGACCCGCATGACAGGCGAGATGAAGGGCGAGATTACGAAACGGTCGCTGCCGACCCGGCCTTCGCCACCTGACCCTGACGTCCCCGCCTGGGCGCCGGGTGGGCCTGGACGCGGCCGGCGCCGGCGCCGG
>JBFGFW010000335.1:0-3403 GCA_041579395.1 Sulfitobacter sp. | reverse complement strand
GTAAACCTCCGCCGAGGGCCGTCTGGCTGCTGGGCTGTGAGATCGTTTATCGAGTGTCCTTATGGACGCACACGAAGACACCCCCCGCATTCAAGTTTTGTCGGTCTCTGATACTGGCCGTCGCCGCCGGTGGTCAGATGACGAAAAGATCCGTATCGTTGAGGAAAGCTTTGGCGACGGCGTGACATTGGCTGAGGTTGCACGACGCCATGATGTTTCGCGGTCTCAGCTTTACGATTGGCGTTATCGCCATAAGAATGGATTGCTTGGTTCTGGCCCGCAATTTTTGCGTGTTACGAAGATCGAAGATGCTTCTGATGGCTCTGGCACTGCGCCAGCGCCACAAGTTCCTGTCATGACTATTGATCTTGGCCTGCGGTGTCGTGTGGCGATCCCGTCAGGTTTTGACATGGAAGCTGCTGCGCATCTGCTCAACGGCTTGATGGTGCGGTCATGATCGCGTTTCCGGCTGGAACGAAGGTGTGGATTGCAGGTGGTGTGACGGATATGCGCCGAGGCATGAATACTTTAGCGCTGACAGTGCAAGAGGGGCTTGGGCGTGATCCGCATGCGGGCGAGATCTTTTGCTTTCGAGGCCGCAAAGGTGACCTGGTGAAGCTGCTCTGGCATGACGGGGTGGGCATGTCGTTATATTTGAAGCGTCTTGAGGCGGGGAAGTTCATCTGGCCGGTGAGCCAAGACGGGACGGCGGTTGCGATATCTGCGGCGCAGTTGGGCTATCTTCTCGAGGGGATCGATTGGCGCAATCCACGCTGGACGCAAAGGCCCAAAGCGGCTGGATAATTCGTTCTGAAGCGCCTGTTTTTATTGGCGTTTAACGGCTTCTGTGGTAAATATTTGCCATGACACACGCCGCTTCCGAAATTGCCAGATTAAGCGCTGCACTTGCCACGCAGACCGCCCGTGCGCAGGCTGCGGAAGCCGAATTGGCGCAGGCCCGCGCCCTGGCCTCCTGCACGGACGCAATGATCCAAGAATTGAAGCTGGAGATCGCCAAGCTTCGGCGCGACAAATACGGCATCTCCTCCGAGCGTCGCGCGCGGCTGATTGATCAGCTGGAATTGCAGCTTGAGGAATTGGAAGCGGCCGCAACGGAGGATGCGCTGGCGGTTGAACAGGCTGCGGACAAGGCCAGCACCGTGCGTGCCTTCACGCGACGCAAGCCCGTGCGCAAACCCTTTCCCGACCATCTACCGCGCGAGCGTGTCGTGGTAGAGGCCCCGACCAGCTGCACCTGCTGTGGTTCAGACCGCATCGTTAAAATGGGCGAGGATATTACGGAGACACTGGAGGTCATCCCACGCCAGTGGAAGGTGATCCAGACGGTCCGCGAGAAGTTCACTTGCCGAGCTTGCGAGAAGATCAGCCAACCGCCGGCCCCGTTCCACGCCATTCCACGCGGTTGGGCAGGGCCGCAACTGATCGCGATGATCGCCTTCGACAAGTATGGACAACACCAACCGTTGAACCGGCAATCCGAGCGAATTGCACGTGAGGGGATTGATCTGAGCCTGTCCACCTTGGCTGATCTGATCGGTCATGCTTGTGTGGCGCTGACCCCCATTCATGCGTTGATCGCGCGCCATGTGTTGGACGCTGGCCGCTTGCACGGTGACGATACCACCGTGCCGCTTCTGGCGCGTGGCGGCACAAGGACGGCGCGACTGTGGACCTATGTGCGCGATGATCGACCGTGGGATGGGGATGCGCCACCCGCCGCCCTCTTCCACTTCTCAACAGATCGCCGGAAAGAACACCCAACACGGCATCTGGCCGAATGGCACGGTGTTCTTCAGTCGGACGTTTATGGCGGCTACAATGATCTGTATCTCGCAGATCGTAGTCCGGGCCCGGTCCGTAGTGCGCTGTGTTGGAGCCACGCAAGACGCAAGTTCTTTGAACTGGCCGACATCAAGGCCATAGCCCGCAAGGGCAAAAAGGTAGCGCAAGAGATCTCGCCCATCGCGCTGGACGCTGTGACGCGGATCGATGCGATCTTTGCTGTCGAGCGTGACATCACCGGCCTGTCAGATGCAGCGCGTCATGAAGCCCGGCAGCAGTGGGTAGCGCCGATGGTCAATGATCTGCATGATTGGATGCTGGCCGAGCGGGCCCGGATGTCAAAGCACAACCCTGTTGCCAAGGCGATCAACTACATGCTCGAGGGGACAGGTCGCTGGGAGGCCTTCACCGCATTCCTTGATGACGGGTGCCTCTGCCTAACGAACAATGCCGCCGAACGCGCGCTCAGAGGGATCGCATTGGGTAGAAAGTCATGGCTTTTTGCAGGGTCTGAACGCGGTGGCGACAGGGCAGCCTTCATGTATACACTTATCGTCACGGCAAAGATGAACGACATCGACCCGCAGGCATGGATGGCAGACGTCTTGGCGCGACTGCCCGATATGCCTGTGTCACGCCTACCAGAACTGTTGCCCTGGAATTGGAAGGCCGTCTTGGAATTGAAGAGGATTGCTGCATGACACTGGTCGCGCGCCTCAAGGTCACATTGTCCGATGTCGAGCCTCAGGTGCTTCGGCGCTTTGATGTGCCCCTCAAGATCAAGCTGAACCGCCTGCATGATGTGATCCAGGCTGCCATGGGATGGACCGACAGTCACCTGTATGAGTTCAGGGCCGGCGGCAGCGGCTGGGGCGTGCCAGATCCAGATGGCTTTTACGATGGCCCGATGCCGGCCAGCAAAACCAGCCTGCTTGACGTGATCGAAGATGTTGGCACCAAGACCATCCATTACATCTATGATTTTGGCGACAACTGGCACCACGTGATCAAGATCGAGAAAATCGATGATGTCATCGCGGCCGCCGCCTATCCACGCCTTGTCAGGGCCATCGGTGCTTGCCCTCCGGAAGATGTGGGTGGCTTCCCCGGCTACGCTGATTTCCTCGAAGCCATGGCCGACCCCAAGCACGAAGAACACGGCCAGATGCTGGAATGGTATGGGGGACAGTTCGACCCGGATGAGGCAGAGATCGGCCGCATCCTCGATAACTTCGAGCGTCTTGCCAAAAAATGGGCCCCGAAGCCGCGTAAACCAAAAGCCGTACCCAAACACCTCTGATCAATACGGCGCGCCCACGGCCTTCGCCGAATGCTTACAAATGACATACACTCCGATAGCACAAACATTGGGCAGGCCAAAGGCAGCTTCGCCCCGCTCAGCCGACCTCCATCCATGACGCGGCGAATGGCGGCTTCCCGCCCCTTGGTGCCGATCGACATGAACGGCCCATTGCGGACTTCCGAATTGCGTTCATATTCTGCGCTGCAGCTTTGGGAAAGCTGACGTTCCCGCGACGCACGCCATGTCAGTTGGATGTACTCACTGATCAGGAGGGGGCGATATATCTTAGTCATCGCC
>JBFGFW010000334.1:0-3410 GCA_041579395.1 Sulfitobacter sp. | reverse complement strand
CGCACCTGCGCGGTTTGGTCGATTTATACGACGGGGCGGTGCATCTGTTCCAATGTCTGATCATCGCAGGTCAGCAAGAGGGTGGCGAGATGCAGTTCGAATTCAAGCGCGCGACGAAAGTCGCCGATAAACCGGCGCTCGATTTCGAAAAGTCCCGCAAAACACCTGTGGGACTTCTGACGGTCGATGCTCCGGGCGCGTTTTACTGAAGGTCACTAAAAGCGTCGCGCAACCGGTTGCAGGCTTCCTCGACGCGGGCGCGCGGCGTCGCGATGTTGAACCGCAAGAAACTTTCGCCGCCTTTACCAAAGGTGGGGCCATGGTTCGCGGCAATCGCGGCACCTTGTTCAACCCGTCTGGTGAATTCGGCGCGGTCCATACCGGTGCCTGCAAAATCGACCCACGCCAGATATGTGGATTCAAGCGCCATCGATTTCAGGCCGGGTATCGCATTGATTGCGCTGTCAAAAAGCTGCCGATTTCCATCAAGATAACTGACCAGATCATCCACCCATGCTGCCCCCTGCGGTGAATAGGCCGCCGTTGCCATGACCAGACCGAATGAATTTGGCGATATGCCCATGGCGTTCATACGTACGGCGAACCGCGCGCGCAGCCTGGGATCGGCTATGATCACGTTGCCCGTATGACAACCCGCGATGTTGAAGGTTTTGGTCGTGGCCGTCATCATCACCAGCCGGTCGTCGACGCCATCGATCAGGGCCATGGGGGTGTGCGACTGTCCCGGCATGACCAGATCATGGTGAATTTCATCGGACACCAGTACCAGATCGTGCCGTCTGGCGAATGCCGCGACCTGTTCAAGTTCGGATTTCGACCAGACGCGGCCCCCCGGATTATGGGGGGAACAAAAGACCAGCATCGTTTCGTTGCCCGTCATCTGCGCATCGAAGGCGTCAAAATCCGGCTCATAGCGGCCATTGGTAATGGGCATCTCACATTCGACAACCTTGCGGCCCGCTGCTGCAATGACCCGTGCAAAGGCGTGATAGACCGGCGTGAACAAGACCACTCCATCGCCGGGCTTGGTAAAGGCATCGACGCACATGGACGTGCCATTTACCAGACCATGAGTGGTGAAGATCGAGTCGGGCTGCACGGTCCAGCCGTGTCTGTTCTGCATCCACCATTGGATTGCGCCCAGATATTTGCTGTCATCGCCGAAATACCCGTAAACGCCGTGATCCAGCATGTTTTGCAAAGCGTCTTGCACCACGGCAGGCGGACGAAAATCCATGTCGGCAACCCACATGGCAATGCCGGTATCTGCAGGCACACCATAGATCGGCTCCATCTTGTCCCATTTGGAGGAATGGGTGCCGCGACGGTCGATGATTTCGTCGAAACTGGTCCTGGCCGCGTCAAAGCTCATGGCGATCTCCTGTGAAAATTTGTGGATACGCTAAACCTAATCGACAAGACCGCAAGCCCCCGGTTGCAGCGGGGCATGGGTTGTCCTAAATCAGGCCTATGAAACGCAACATCCTTCTGCACCCCGACCCAAGGCTGAAAAAGCTGTGCGCCCCCGTCAGCGACGTGACGGATGAATTGCGTGCGCTGGCCGACGATATGCTGGCCACGATGTACGAGGCCCCGGGCATCGGTCTGGCCGCACCGCAGGTCGGCGTGACAAGCCGCCTGATCGTGATGGATTGCGTCAAAGAGGAAGGCGAGGCACCGCGCCCGCTGATCATGTTCAATCCGCAAGTGATTGCAGCGTCTGACGATCTGAATACCTACGAAGAAGGGTGCCTGTCGATCCCCGAGCATTTTGCCGACGTGACCCGACCCGCCGAAGTCGATGTGCGCTGGATGGATCGCGACGGCAAGGAACATACCGAAACGTTTTCCAAACTGTGGGCCACTTGCGTTCAGCACGAGATCGACCATCTGAATGGCAAGCTGTTCATCGATTACCTGAAACCGCTGCGGCGTCAGATGATCACCCGCAAGATGACCAAGCTGAAACGCGAGCTGGCCCGCGGATGAGCATCTTGGACATCGTCCTATGGCCCGACCCGCGGTTGACGGCCGTGTGCGATCCGGTACCGGGTATTTCCGCAGATATCGAAGGCCTGATCGCTGATATGTTCGACACGATGTACGACGCGCCGGGCCGTGGTTTGGCGGCCCCTCAGGTCGGCAGGACAGAGCGGATTTTTGTCTTTGATGCGGGGTGGAAGGCGGGCACGCCGACGCCGGTGGCCTGCGTGAATCCTGAAATCGTAGCGCTGTCCGACGAGCGCCTGATCGGGGAAGAGGGATGCTTGTCGATCCCCGGTGTGCCGATGGACATTTCTCGTGCCGCCGAAGTGACCCTGCGCTGGACCGATGCGCAAGGCACCCATGTCAAAACTTTCCTTGGGGCCGAGGCGGTGATCGTTCAGCACGAATATGACCATCTGGATGGCATCGTGATCTATGACCGGGTCGCACAAAGCGCGCCGACATGAGCGTGCGCCGCATCATCCCATGGCCAGACGCCCGCCTGCGCACCGCCGCGGACGAGGTACCCGTCATTACCGACGAAATCCGCGCGCTGTGGGATGATATGATCGACACGATGGATGCGATGCCCGGTGTGGGCCTTGCCGGGCCGCAGATCGGTGTGATGCTGCGACTGGCGGTGGTCGATGCGTCGGACCGGCGCAACCGGCGCATCCGGCTGGCCAACCCCGAAATCCTGCATGCCTCGCCGCAACTGCGCGAACACGAGGAAGCCAGCCCGAATTTGCCGGGTCATTCGGCGGTGATCGCGCGGCCCCGTGCCGTCACGGTGCGGTTTCTGGACGAGAACGGGATGATCACGCGGCGCGATTTCGTCGACCTGGAAGCGACCAGCGTGCAACACCAGATCGACCATTTGAACGGGCGGATGTATTTCGACCGTCTGGGCCGGGTCAAGCGCGACATGCTGCTGCGCCGTGCGCGCAAAACCAGAGCGTGATCCGACCCCTGCACACCTGCCGAGAGGACAAGCGATGCGTGTGATATTCATGGGAACGCCAGCGTTTTCCGTGCCCGTGCTGGATGCGCTTGTGGATGCCGGGCATGAAATCGTTTGTGTCTATTGCCAGCCGCCGCGCCCGGCGGGCCGCGGCAAAAAGGACCGTCCGGGCCCGGTGCAATTGCGGGCCGAGGCGTTGGGCCTGCCGGTGCGCCACCCGACATCCCTGAAAACCGATGAGGCGCAGGCGGACTTTGCGGCCTTGCAGGCGGATGTGGCGGTGGTCGTGGCTTATGGGTTGATCCTGCCGAAGACGATCCTTGATGCCCCGTTACGAGGCTGCCTGAACATCCATGCGAGCCTTTTGCCGCGCTGGCGGGGGGCCGCGCCGATCCAGCGGGCGATCATGGCGGGCGATGCCCGGACCGGGGTTTGCATCATG
>JBFGFW010000333.1:0-3420 GCA_041579395.1 Sulfitobacter sp. | reverse complement strand
GGGCTTTGGAGCGGGTCGGCCACCATCGTGGGCGGCGCGGGCAAGGGGCTGCCCTTGAGTGTTTCTGGCGCATCGTCGCCAAGCACAGCATCCTGACCGCCGGGGCGCTGGAACGCCCGATCGCATTTCAGAACAACGATCGTCCGGGCGTGATGGTGGCGGGCGCGGTGCGGGCCTATCTCAACCGATGGGGCGTCAGCCCCGGCAAAGCCTTGACGATATTTGCAAATAACGACGACGCGCACCGTACTGCACAGGACTTGGCCGCTGCCGGGGTACGCATCGCCGCCGTGGTGGACAGCCGGGCCGAAGTGAAAACGTCGGGGGATTTTCCGGTCTACCGCGGCGCGCAGGTGAGCAACACCAGCGGCGGCAGAGAATTGGAGAGCATCACCATTCGGTCGGTCAGCGGCACCGAAAAAGTGCAGACGGATTGTCTGGCCATGTCGGGTGGCTGGAATCCGGCGGTGCATTTGACCTGCCACATGAATGGGCGGCCAACCTGGCGGTCCGACATTCAGGCCTTTGTGCCGACCGAAGGGGCGGTTCCGGGCATGATCGCGGCAGGGGCCTGCAACGGTACATTTTCAACCCATGGCTGCCTGGTCGAAGGCGCTGCGGTCGCGGGCAGGGTCTTGTCACTTCTGGGCCAAAAGATGCCTGATCTGGCACTGCCCGAAGCCGAAGACGCTCCGTACAGCATGGCTCCGCTTTGGGCGGTTGCGGGCAAGGGGCGCGCCTGGCTGGATTTTCAGAATGACGTCTGCGTCAAGGACGTCAAACAGGCCGCGGTCGAGAACTTCCGCTCGGTCGAGCACATGAAGCGCTACACGACGCAGGGCATGGCGACGGATCAGGGAAAGACCTCGAATGTGGGGGCGCTGGCCGTGCTGGCCGATGCCACCGGGCGTGGCATTCCCGAAACGGGCACCACGACGTTTCGGCCGCCGTATTCACCGGTCAGCATTGCGTCGATGGGGGCGGGGGCGCAGGGCAAGGGCTTTGCGCCGCAACGCTTTACCACATCGCACAGGGCCAGCGTTGACGCGGGCGCGCCGATGATCGAGGCGGGGCTATGGTACCGCCCCAGCTATTTCCCCAAGGCGGGCGAAACGACGTGGCGGCAGTCTTGTGACCGCGAAGTGGGTTATGTGCGCAAGGCGGTCGGGGTGTGCGATGTGTCCACATTGGGCAAGATCGACATTCAAGGTCCGGACGCGGCGGCGCTGCTTGATTTTGTCTATACCAACACATTTTCGACCCTGAAGGTGGGGCGCGTGCGCTATGGCTTGATGCTGCGCGAAGATGGTACCGTGATGGATGACGGCACCTGCGCGCGTCTGGGGGAGCATCATTTCGTGATGACCACCACGACCGCGGCGGCGGGCGCGGTGATGAAGCATCTGGAATTTGTGGCACAGTGTCTGCGACCAGAGTGGCAGGTTGCGATGGCTTCGGTGACGGAACACTGGGCGCAATTCGCTGTGGCCGGACCGAAAGCACGCGAACTGCTGAATGGGTTGCTGGACCAGCCGATTGATAATGGAACCTTCCCCTTTATGGCCTGCGGGGATGTGTCGGTTCTGGGGGTGCAAGGGCGGCTGTTCCGGATATCGTTCTCGGGGGAACATGCCTATGAGGTCGCGATCCCGGCGCGCTATGGCGAAAGTCTGTTTCGGGAACTTGTGGCACGGGCGCAGGGGCTGGGGGGCGGTCCTTACGGGATGGAAGCACTGAATGTGCTGCGGATCGAAAAAGGGTTCATCACACATGCCGAGATTCACGGGCGAACATCGGCATTTGACGTGGGTTTGGCGGGGATGATCAGCGCCAAGAAAGACTGCATCGGCAAGGTCATGGCGGCCCGACCCGGTCTGGTCGACGCGCAACGCGAGCGCCTTGTCGGGATGAAACCGGTGGGTGCTGTCAAGCTTCTGACTGCGGGGGCGCATGTGTTTGCCAGGGACGCAGAGGCGGTGCGTGAGAACGATCAGGGCTATGTGACATCGGTGTGCTTTTCGCCCGATATCGGCACCTACATCGGGCTGGGGTTCGTCAAGAACGGGCCGGAGCGCCATGGCGAGGTGATGCGCGTGGTGGACCATCTCCGCGCACTTGAGGTCGAGGTGGAGATTTGTCCGCCGGTGTTTGTGGACCCGGATGGAGGACGTGCCCGTGGCTGAATTGAAACCCAGAACCCCCTGCGGTGATCCCCTTGCGGTCGCGCATGGCGACATTCGGCTTGAGGAGATCGATGTCGGGCAGATGACGCTGCTGTCGGTACTGGGATCATCAGATCCCCTGTCCGCCGCGTTGGAGGCGGCGCATGGCATGGGCTTTCCTGCGCCCAATCGCACAAGCGGCAAGGCCGGGGCGCGGTGCGTCTGGTTTGGCCGCAATCAGGCGCTGCTGATCGGACCTGCTGCGGATGCAACGCTGGCGCGGCATGCGGCGCTGGTGGATCAAAGTGATGCGTGGTGTGCGGTGTCGCTGACCGGGGCATCATCCGAGGATGTGCTGGCGCGACTGGTGCCGCTGGATCTGCGTGCCGGGCGTTTCAAGCGCGGACACACCGCGCGCAGCCAGCTGGGTCATATGCAGGCGTCCATCACGCGGACGGGGACGGACAGCTTTATGATCCTTGTATTCAGGTCGATGGCCGCTAGCTTGATACAGGAATTGAGCCATGCCATGCAGGCAGTCGCCGCACGACGTGGCCGGTAAGTGTGAACAATGGAGAAGTGACGATGAAAAGTGTTCCAATGATAATTGCGGGTGGATTTCTGGCCATGGCAGCGCCCGTGTCGGCGGCCAGCGACGCCGAGATCGACTGCGCGTATCAGGCGGATGTGGTGTCTGCCGTCCGTCAGGCGCGGATCGAGCGGGTCAAGGAACGCAAGGTGCCGGAGTACGTTCAGGCGATGGCCCCCACGTGGCCCGAAAAATACAACGCCGTCGTCCCATTGGTGGCCCCGTGGGTCTATGAGATGAAGATGCGGGACCTCAAGTCCAGTGATCTGGGTGCGGCGTGGAAGGAAATGTGCCTGGCCAATTGATCGTCTGCCAAGCCTGAATGCGCTCAGGGGGCCAGCCCCCACCGCCCTGACGGGCGCTTCCCCCGGAGTTTTTCTGGCAAAATGAAGCGGGCAAAGGGCGGCGTTGGGTGCTGGACTTTGGCGCGGATCGGCCAATATATAGGGGAATGAGTCTGCCCTCTGGATTTTTGGAAGAACTGCGCAGCCGCGCCAGCCTGTCGCAGGTGGTGGGGCGCAAGGTCATGTGGGATCAGCGCAAGTCCAATCAGGGCAAGGGCGACATGTGGGCACCGTGCCCGTTTCATCAGGAAAAATCCGCCAGTTTTCACGTCGATGACCGCAAGGGGTTTTACTATTGCTTTGGCTGCCACGCCAAGGGCGATGC
>JBFGFW010000332.1:0-3423 GCA_041579395.1 Sulfitobacter sp. | reverse complement strand
TGCGGGCCCCGTCATCCGAAGGCCCGCCCTATCTGTTCCAAATGGTCCTAAATCCTCGCCGAAGGCATAAAATCTTTTATGCGCTTTCCGAAGTCAGGTCTCCATGGCTTCCAGTTCATCGATAAAGCCCGAAATCATCGACAACCCCTTATCCCAGAACGCGGGATCGGACGCATCCAGACCGAAGGGGGCCAAAAGCTCTTTGTGGTGCTTTGATCCACCGGCTTTCAGCATCTCGAAATATTTGTCCTCGAAGCCGGGCGTGCCTTCGGCATAGACCGCGTAGAGCGCGTTCACCAACCCGTCGCCAAAAGCATAGGCATAGACATAAAACGGCGAATGGACGAAATGGGGCATATAAGCCCAGAACGTCTCGTATCCGTCCATATACTCAAACGCCGGTCCCAGACTTTCGGCCTGCACCGACATCCACAACGCGTTGATGTCATCGGGGGTCAACTCGCCTGCCCGACGAGCTTCGTGCAGTTTGCATTCGAAATCGTAGAACGCGATCTGGCGCACGACCGTGTTGATCATATCCTCGACCTTGCCGGCCAGTAGCACCTTGCGTTCGGTCGCGGATTTCGCGTTGTCCAACATTTTCCGGAAGGTCAGCATTTCACCAAACACCGATGCGGTTTCGGCCAGTGTCAGCGGGGTGGAACTGAGCATTTCGCCTTGCCCCGCCGCCAGCACCTGATGCACGCCGTGGCCCAATTCATGCGCCAGGGTCATGACATCGCGGGGTTTACCAAGGTAATTCAGCATGACGTAGGGGTGCACGTCCGTCACCGTAGGATGCGAAAACGCGCCGGGGGCTTTGCCCGGCTTCACGCCCGCGTCGATCCAACCCTTGCGAAAGAACGGCTCGGCAATGTCACCCATGCGCGGATCAAAGGCGACATAGGCGTCCATCACCATCTGCTCGGCGCGGTCCCAATTTACGATCTTGGGGTCTTCCATGGGCAGCGGCGCATTGCGGTCCCAGACCTGCATCACGTCCAACCCCAGCCACTTGCGCTTCAGTTCATAGTAGCGGTGGCTCAATTTGGGATAAGCGTTGACGACGGCGTTGCGCAGCGCCTCGACCACCTCGGGTTCGACATGGTTGCTAAGGTGTCTGGCGGTCTGTGGGGTCGGCATCCCGCGCCAGCGATCGATCACCTCTTTTTCCTTGGCTTGGGTGTTGTGAACCCTTGCAAATGTCTTGATGTTACTTTGAAAAACATCCGCCAATTCGTGTGCCGCGGCCTCGCGCAAGTCTCGCGAGGGATCGGTCAGAAGGTTCAGCACGCCTTCGATGTTCAGCGGTTCGCCGTCGACCTCAAATTCCAGCGCGGCGATGGTTTCATCGAAAAGACGTTCCCACGCATCGCCGACGACACCCAGATCATGAAGAAACTTCTCCAACTCGTCGCTAAGCTGATAATCTTTCATCGCGCGGATGCGGTCGAATACCGGTTTGTAGCGCGCCAGATCGGCGTTTTGATCCAGCAACCTGCCAAGGTGGTCATCTTCAAGGCGGTTCAGTTCAAGCGTGAAGAAAACCAGCGGCGTGGTGAAATTGGTGATCTTTTCCTGACAGTCAGACATGAACTTTGCCCGGCCTGCATCTGTGGTCTTTTGGTAATAGCGCAGGCCCGCGAATGACATGATGCGTCCGGCGATCTGGTTGATCTTTTCATTACGCAGCACACAGTCAAGGAACCCGGCGGCATCAAGCCCTGCCAGCCGGCCCTCGTAATCGTCGGCAAAGCTGCGGCAGGCCTGTTCCAACCAATCAAGATCACGCTTTAGCTCGGGCGCGTTTTCGGCGGTGTAAAGATCGTTCAGGTCCCATTCTGGCAGGTTGCCCAACGGCGAGGCACCCGCGCCTGCACTGGCATCTTTGACGGGACTGGGCAGTTGAAACATATCGAACCTCATTTGGACTTTGCCTTACCTATGCGCGCCTGTGTGTCAAAGCAAGGCAGCGAAGGGGCGGTTTAGCCGTAAATGCGCAACATCTCTTCAAGATCGGCCAGGGTATTCGCTTCTTGCAGGGGCTTGTCCTGCCGCCAACGCAACATTCTTGGAAATCGGAGTGCGACGCCGGATTTGTGCCGGGTGCTGCGCTGGATCCCTTCAAAGGCGATTTCGAAAACATGGTGGGGGGTGACCTTGCGCACCGGACCGAACCGTTCGAGCGTATTTTTACGCACCCATGCGGTGATCTTGCGAAATTCCGCGTCCGTCAGCCCGCTATAGGCCTTGGTGAATGGGACCAGTTCGTTCCCGTTCCAGACGGCAAATGTGAAATCCGTAAACAGGTTGGCACGCCGCCCCGATCCCGATTGCGCATAGATCATCACGGCGTCGATGGTCAGCGGGTCCAGCTTCCACTTCCACCAATCGCCCTTTTTCCGACCTGCCAGATAGGGACTGTCGGCGCGTTTCAACATCACGCCTTCGGCCTGCGCGTCGCGTGCTGCCGCGCGCGTGTCGGCCAGCGCGTCCCACGTCGGCAAGGACAATTGCGGCGACAGGCGGATGGGCGCTTCGGCGGGCAGGTTGGCACAGGCCCGTTCCAACTGGGCGCGGCGATCCGCAAAGGGGGTGTCGCGGATGTCACGACCGCCCCATTCCAGCAGGTCATAGGCGTGCAGCATCACCGGCGCATCGGCCAACAGCTTTTTCGGTACCGTCTTGCGGCCAATTCGGGCCTGCAGCGCGTTGAACGACGACGGCGTCGGCTGATCCTTGGGCCAGACCAGCAATTCGCCGTCCAGCACCGTCCCCTCGGGCAGGTAATCGACGGCTCGGGCAAGTTCGGGAAACCGATCGGTCATCAGTTCCTCGCCGCGCGACCAGACGAAATAATCGCCGCCGCGCAGGATCAACTGGCCCCGAATACCGTCCCATTTCCACTCGGCGCGCCAATCGGCTGGATCACCCAAGTCGTCAGGCGTAGTTTCCAAGCCATAGGCCAGATAAAAAGGATAGGGCCGGGACGCATCGACAGACGCATCATCGGCCTGCACCAGCGCATGCCACGTGGTGTCATCGGGGTGCCAGTTGCCCATCAGACGATGCGCCATCTCGGGTTCTGGCTTGTCGGTGGCGCGGGCCAGCGCCCGGGTCATCAGTTTCTGGCTGACGCCGACCCGAAAGCCGCCGGTGATCAGCTTGTTGAAAATAAAGCGTTCGGTCCCGCCCAGCCTGTCCCATGCATCCAGAACGAAGGCTTTGCGCGCGTCATCGTCCTGGGTGTAGACCTCGCGCAGCGCGGCGATCCAATCGGACAGGCTTTGGTCGGTTTTGGCGGCATTTGGGGGCAGGACCAGCGTAATCGTCTCGGCCAGATCGCCGACGATGCTATAGCTTTCCTCGAACAGCCAAAGCGGTATGCCCGCCCGTTCGGCGGCCCATTCCCGCAGGCGGGTG
>JBFGFW010000331.1:0-3448 GCA_041579395.1 Sulfitobacter sp. | reverse complement strand
CTATGGTCGCGGGGATAATGCCCAGACGGGTTTCGGTGAACCCCATCTTCAGCATGTCCACGCCCACGGCCACGTCGCAGACCGCCGCCATGCCGACGCCGCCGCCAAACGCATTGCCCTGTACCCTTCCGATCAACGGTTTCGGCAAGGTGTTCAGCGCCCCCAGCATCGCGGCAAGCTTGCCGGCCTCGGCGGACCGGGTCGGCCCGTCCATGTCGCGCTGCGCCTGCATCCATCCCAGATCGCCCCCGGCGCAAAAGCTTTTTCCTGCGCCCGTCAGCACCACCACACGCACGCCGTCATCGGCGGCCAGTTGCGCGGCCGCTTGCGACAACTCTGCAATCATCTGCGCGGACATGGCGTTGTGCTTGTCCTCGCGCGCCAAGGTCAGCGTCGCCACCCCGCGCGCGTCGGTTTCCAGCCGGAGCGTTTGAAACATCACCCTGCCCTCATCTGCCGTGCCATGGCGGCGGCTTGCTCCAATACGGTCTGATCCAGTCCGGTTTGATAGCCTAGCTTCGTCAAATGCGCGTTAACCGCCTCGGTCGCAACGTTGCCCGCAGATCCCGGCGCAAAGGGGCAGCCGCCCAGACCCCCGACAGCGGCATCGAATACCCGCACCCCCATGGCCAGCGACGCATCAATGTTGGCCATCGCCCGGCCATGGGTGTCGTGATAATGCCCCGCCAACCGGCTGACCGGCACCACATTCCGCACCGCCAGCAGCATCTTGGCAATGCTGTCCGGCGTTCCCGCGCCGATCGTATCGCCCAAGGATATCTCGTAGCAGCCCATCGCAAACAACCGGTCGGCAATGTCGGCCACCTTGGCAGGCGCGATGACCCCGTCATAGGGGCAGGCCACGACGCAAGACACATAGCCGCGCACCGGAATGTCGACATGGCGCGCTTCTTCAAGGATCGGCGCGAACCGCTCAAAAGCTTCGTCGATGCTGGCATTGATGTTTTTCTGGCTGAACCCTTCACTCGCCGACGCGAAAACCGCTATCTCATCGGCCTTGGCCGCGACGGCATCCTGATACCCGTGCATGTTGGGCGTCAGCGCCGCATAGCGCGTGCCCTCGTTCCGGGTGATCCCGGCCAGCACATCCGCCGACCCGGCCATCTGCGGCACCCATTTGGGGCTGACGAAACTCGCCACCTCGATCCGCGAAAACCCCGCCTGACTCAGCAGGTTCACCAAGGCGATCTTTTGGTCAACGGAAATCTCGTGCGTTTCATTTTGCAGACCGTCGCGCGGGCCCACCTCGAATATCTCACAGGTGCCAAGTGTCATAGCGTCCGCTCCTTCTTCATTTTGCCAAATAAACTCAAAATCGAACCTTGCACCTTACACCACCGGCCAAGGGGCAAAGAAATCCTGCTCGAACAAGGCTTTGCCCTGCGGCAAGGATTTCTGAAACGCGTCCCGGCTGCTGATCCGTTCGTACCACGCCGCGACCGCAGGGTGATGATCCAATTTGGCGAAATGCTGCGCCATGTACACCGCCTGCCCGACGCCGATGTCCGCCGCAGTAAAGCCGCTGCTCAGCAGATAGTCGTGCCCCGCCATGCCACCGGTCAGCCGCGCCTCGATCGCGTCATAGCATTTCACGATCCGTGCCGCTTCCAGCTTCATCACGATGGGGCTGCGCATTGAATCCTCGCGCAGTGCCACGTGCTGCTGGGTCAGCGCGGCCGCATGCTGGCTGATGGTTTCGGCAAAATGCATCCACACCAGCCACGCCATCCGGTCCGGCGCATCCGGCCTGCGACCCAGCCCGTCGGGGCTGAACCGCTCGCACAGATATTGCGCAATGGCTCCGGTCTCGAACATGCGTTCGCCGTCAATTTCCAGCGACGGCACCCGCCCGGCGGGCGAGATCGCCAGATAGGACGGGTCGCGCAGCGACTTGTCGAACGGGTGCACGACCATCTCAAAGGGTTCGCCCAGTTCGTGCAGCAGCCACAGCGTGCGCATCGACCGGGTCTGTTCCGCGTGGTGCAGTTTGATCATGCCGCTGCCGCCTCTTCTTCCGCTTCCAGCCGCACCAGTGCAGCCCCCGCCTCTACCTGATCGCCGGCGGCGGCCAACACCTCGGCCACCACGCCGTCGCGCGCCGCCAGCAGACTGTGTTCCATCTTCATCGCTTCCAGCACGGCCAGCCTGTCACCCTTGACCACCTTTTGCCCTACGGACGCATCGACGCGCCGCACCAAGCCGGGCATCGGGGCCTCGACGAGATTGCCGTCGCCGTGGCTGCCTGCGGCGCGCGCCAGCGGATCTATCACCTCGAACGCCAACCCGTAGCCTGCGAAAACCGTGACCCGCGATCCGTCCACCTGCACGGGGGCGGCCCGCTGACCGCCAACGTCCCACTGCCCGTCAAAGCGGCGCGCCTCGACTTGGTGGTCGGCAACCTGCCACAGTTGATGCTGCGGCGATACAACCTGCACTTTCAGAATGTGATCCGCGTCGTCCCACCGCAGTTCGACCTGACGCACAAGCGGCTGCCACAGGGCAAACCCCGCATCGGCCTGCGGGTCCAGCAAACCCAGCGCCGCCATCCCTGCCAGTGCGGCATGGTGCGGCTGGATGTCCGGCGGTACCGTGAGCGTGTCAATATCGCGGCCAATCAGCCCGGTGTCCACGTCCCCCGCCGCAAAGCCCGCGTGACCCGCCAATGCGCCCAGAAACGCAAGGTTGGTGACGGTACCTGCCACTTCGCAACCCGCTAGCGCCAACCTCAACCGCGCCAGTGCGATGCTGCGGGTCGGCCCGTGAACGATGATCTTGGCGATCATCGGGTCATAGAACGGGCTGATGGTATCGCCGCTGCGCACACCGCTGTCGGCACGGCAACCATCGGCAAAGGCCAGATGGGTCAGCGTGCCGGTGGCGGGCAAAAACCCCTTCGGCACATCCTCGGCGTATAGACGCGCCTCGAACGCGTGGCCGGTGATCGTCAGGTCTTGCTGCCGCGCGGGCAGGCCTTCGCCAGCGGCGACGCGCAACTGCCATTCCACCAGATCAACGCCGGTGATCGCTTCGGTCACCGGGTGTTCAACCTGCAGGCGGGTGTTCATCTCCATGAAAAAGAACCCGTCTGCACGAAGTCCCTCCGCCCCGTCGACACTGAAC
Organism: Sulfitobacter sp.; assembly: GCA_041579395.1. Lineage (GTDB taxonomy): Bacteria > Pseudomonadota > Alphaproteobacteria > Rhodobacterales > Rhodobacteraceae > Sulfitobacter. Next base: position 307 of record JBFGFW010000331.1, on the reverse strand, counting down.
TCGATCGTTCCCGCCCCGGCATATCCGATGGCTTCGGCAGCGGTGACGGCGGCCTGGCCCATGGCCTCGCGCACTTCATCTGTCATGCCGGGGGCCGGTGCCTCCTCAATGACCTTCTGATGGCGGCGCTGCAGGGAACAGTCCCGCTCGAACAGATGCACGGCGCGGGTGCCGTCCCCGAAAACCTGCACTTCGATATGGCGCGGCTTGGTGACGTATTTCTCGACCAGCACGTCGGCATTGCCAAAGGCTGTCTTGGCCTCGGAACGCGCGCTGTCCAGTGCCGCTTGAAATCCTGCGGCGGTCT
>JBFGFW010000330.1:0-3468 GCA_041579395.1 Sulfitobacter sp. | reverse complement strand
GGGGGCGAGAAGAACAAATTCACCCTCCACATATCCGACAGCCGCCAGATCACCCGGTGCGCATGTCGCGAAAAAGGTGGCCAACCAAGGAAGCGTGCATAGAAAACCGATCATGGGTCCGCCTCCCGCGCCAGGGTCCGAGCAATGGCAGGTGCCCCCTTGCGCCATTGGCACCGAGGCAAAACTTCGGGCCAGCGATTGCAGTTGCTTGACCAGAAGCACCACGCCTCGTCTTCGGGTGTAGGCAAGCGCGCACGTAGCGTCTTGATCTTGGTCAATGATTGGGGGTTTCTTGCGGTGCGGGTGACACCATCGCGTCATCATCGACGATGATGGCAAAAACAGGCCTTTGATAGTTTTGTCAGAAATAACGAACGCTCGTGATGTTCGCATTGAAGAAGGGCAGATAATCAGGAGTGCCCAAGTGATTGCCAATGGTGATCTGACCCGGAATTGTGAAACCGCCAAATGTCATTTCACCGTCCACTGTGCCGCCGAAGGGCTGCATCTGATAGGTCTTGCCTGGATTGGCATCGCTCCACCGCTGGGCCGAAACCTTTATCAATGCCCCGTCAGTCGCGATCTGCAGCCGGATCGTCGTTGCGTTCTGACCAAAACCAACGGTGACGTCGGCTGTGTCCGGGTTTATCTGCTTCCAGACCGCGCCATGTGCGGGCAACAGTGTCGCCGGCACCCAGATCGCCTCTATCGCGGGTCGGATGGCAGCCGAGCGGTCAAGATCAGCCGTGGCGGCACGTTGAACCAGCGGCAGGCTTTGGGCCATCCAAAACCGGGTCCAGCCATGGCCTTTGTGGAAACCATCGCTGCCACTGATCCGCAACGGCCCCATGGACATCTGGGCGATCCAGACAAAGGCTAAGGGCGGTGCCAGAATTTGCCGGGCTTGCATCGCAAAAGTCTGCTGCGACCCGGCATCGCCAAGATGAAACTTTCCCTTCATCGACAACTCGGCACGGATGAAAAGCGGCGTTCCAACCGCGATAGCGTGCATGAAATAGCGACGGGCGACCGGTGGCAAATCGCGGACCATATCGGGGTTGTAGACGTCGGGAGCGCCGCTGGTGATGCTAGCGATTTCCGACCAAGCGTTTTCTGCATCGGCCATGCGCTGCCGATACCGCGCATGGGCCAGCAGCCAAATCAACGCCATGCCCGCCGACAAAAGCAACAGGATCGCAACATTGATAGTCCACTTGCCCATGGTACCCCCGCTTGCGTGTTTGCATTTTGCCGAAAGAGTACGCGTTGGGATGGAAACCGTGATTGACATCAATCAACGCATCCAAGGGTGCAGATTTTCGACTGGTCTAATGCGAAATTGCGGCACAGCAAACCTGCGTGCGACACCAAAAGCAAAGCGCTTTCGTGCAGTCGGGCAATGACGCGATCAGGGATCACAGCGGAATGGATTGACCAGCATCAATCGCGCTGGCCCAACCCTACCTAAAAATGCTGTTCTAACCACTGTCGGATCCGTCGCCCTGTCACGCCCACTCAAAAGGTGTTCGCCATGCAAGATGAAGTCGTTGCCTTTTTGACATCTTCCGCGGGGCACCCCGGCAAAGGCCCGGTCGAGACGGTCAAAACCCACGGCGCACTGATCTTCTTGGCAGGCGACGTTGCGCTGAAAATCAAGCGGGTTGTGCGCTATGACTATATGGACCTGTCCACATTGGCGCTGCGCGAAGCCATGCTGCGCCGTGAATTGGAATTGAACAAGCCTGTTGCGCCAAAAATCTATCAAGACGTCATTCCCGTAACGCGCGCGCGCGACGGGGGGCTTGAATTGAACGGAGATGGCGAACCGGTCGAATGGGTTTTGCGGATGTGGCGGTTCCCGAAATCAGACGAACTGGCCACGATTGCCGATGCGGGGGGCGTTGACGACGCCCTGGCGGACACGCTGGGTGCCAGCATTTTCGCGTATCATGCCCGGGCACCGCAGCGCGACCTCGATGGGGCAACGCTGATCCGGGATATCCTTGATGAGCTTGACCGGGTTTTTGCAGATATGAAACTGCCTTTGGGGGCCGGGTTGATCGACCAATTCCATCGCGAAAGCCGCGCGCATTTGCGTACGGTTGCGCCGTTGTTGCAGCGTCGCGCCGACGCGGGGCATGTGCGGCGCTGTCATGGCGATCTGCACCTTGGCAACCTTGTCCTGCTGGACGGCAAGCCCGTTCCGTTTGACGCGCTTGAATTTGATGAAGTGCTTGGCACCTGCGATGTGCTGTATGATCTGGCGTTTCTGATCATGGACCTTACGCACCGAAAACAAGGGCGCGCGTCGAACATGGTGCTGAACGCCTATCTGCTGGCTGCATCCGGGCGCGAGGATGCGGGGCTTGCCGCCTTGCCGCTTTTTCTGGCGGTCCGGGCCGCGATCCGCGCAATGGTAACGGTGCAGACGTCAGCCGCGAGTGGTGACGCCGCCGCACCGGAAGCCGTCGAGCTTCTTCAGGCCGCTATGAAATTCATGGCACCGCCGCCCCCTTCGTTGGTTCTGATCGGGGGGGTGTCGGGAACCGGCAAAACCGCCGTGTCCCGCGCAATTGCGCCACTGAACGGACCTGTACCCGGGGCCGTGCACCTGCGCAGCGATCTTGAACGCAGGGCGATGCGCGGGTTGGATGCGGCGGCACGTCTGCCTGCGCAAGCCTATTGCCCCTCGGCGCGCGATGCCGTGTACGAACGAATATTTCAACGTGCCAAAGCAGTCCTCAACGCAGGCCACGCCGTCTTGATCGATGCCACATTTCTGGACATGAACACCCGATCAAAGGCCGCGATGATCGCAAAAACGGCAGATGTCCCGCTGCACGCCATCTGGCTTGAAGCACCGCTTCCCGTCCTGCTCAACCGGGTCAGGGCGCGGTCCAATGACGCCTCGGACGCGGACGAGACTGTCGTGCGGCACCAACTTCCGGCGTCGCAGCCACCTTCTGATTGGACAGTTCTTTCGGCGGCGGGTTCGCTGACCGATACGATTTCATCGGTCACCGCCGCGTTGCATCTGGTGCCCCATGGTTAGCCCGCGCCATGTGCCGTGTCTTCGGGTGCTGGTTAACAGCCGCAACCGGCATATGCCGGCGATCAACTGTGGTCCGCGAGAGGATCGCATCGGCGGCGACGATGCGAGCGTGCCGTCGAACGTTAGATGATTTGTCGGTGGGTCTGCGCACGCAAAAGCCCCACAGAGTTGACGATACGACACTGCGCCATCTGTAGGACGTTCTGTCTAGCATCGCGTCGTAAGCGACCAATCCACTATTCGACTTAATCCAGCAATTCGCGCAAACTGCGCGCCAGTTCCTGCAAACCGTATGGCTTGCGCAAGATCTTGTAATCGGCTGTACCCGTCCCGGAATTGGGTAGTTCAATGCCCTTGGCATAGCCGGTTGCCAACAGAATCTTCAGGTCAGGCCTGACCAAGAGCGCCTGTTCCGC
>JBFGFW010000329.1:0-3476 GCA_041579395.1 Sulfitobacter sp. | reverse complement strand
GCTGCAAGAATGTTCACAAGATTGTTGCCCAGCAGAACCGACCCGATCAGCCGTTCGTTGTCTTCGGTGATCCTCAGCGCACGCTCGGCCCCGCCCGACCCCTTGTCAGCCTGGGCGCGCAGCTTGCCGCGCGACGCCGCCGTCAGTGCCGTTTCAGAGCCTGAAAAGAACCCCGACAGCACCAGAAGGAAAAAAATGATTCCGATGCTGATCCAGAATGCGCCGTCAAGCATTGCGGGGGCCGTTTCCATTTGTGACTATACCTCTTGCGATTGATTGTAAGGTTATGGGCGCAGGCGCGATGTCATTCAAGGGATGAGCAGGATGAAGATCCAAGATTTGGGCGCGCTGGACGGTCCGATGTTGCTGTTTGGCGGACCTTATTCCAATCTGCAGGCGCTGATGGCGCTGCAGGCGCAGGCTGCGGCGCTTGCAATAGCGCCCGAGCAGATGATTTGCACCGGGGATGTCGTCGCGTATTGCGGAGATCCGGTGGCGTGCGTCGACGCTCTGCGCGCGGCGCAGATCCCGGTGATTGCGGGCAATTGCGAGAAACAACTTGCGGCAGGGGCCCCAGATTGCGGGTGCGGGTTTGAGGAGGGCACAGCCTGCGATTTGTTGTCGGTGGGCTGGTATGGCTTTGCCAATGCGCAGATGGGCGCGGACCACCGGCACTGGATGGCCAATCTGCCCGATGTGATCACCTTTCGCCATGCGGGCAAACGCTTTGGGGTGATCCACGGCGGTGTCACCGACATTGCCCGGTTCGTCTGGTCGTCGTCGGATCGATCGGTGTTTGATGCGGAATGGCTGGCGCTTGAGCAGGTGATCGGCCCGGTCGATGCCATCGTTTCCGGCCATTCGGGAATACCGTTTCAACACGCCACCGCGCGGGGGCCTTGGATCAACGCCGGGGTCATCGGGATGCCGCCGAATGATGGAGCACCTTTGACCCACTTTGCCATTCTGGACCGGGGCAGCGTGACGTTTCACCCCTTGGCATATGATGTGGACGCGGCGGTTACGGCGATGACCCATGCGGGCCTTACCCAAGGCTATCACCGGGCGCTGAAGACCGGCTACTGGCCGTCCGAAGACATCTTGCCGCCCGCCTTGCGCCGCGCCACACCTGCCAAGGGATGATTTTCCAACACAAGCTCTGACAGTCGCGCTTCAAGCACGTGGGTGTAAATCTCGGTCGTGGCAACGTCGGCATGGCCCAGCATGGTCTGGATCGCGCGCAGATCGGCCCCATGTGCCAATAGATGAGTGGCAAAGGCGTGGCGCAGGGTGTGTGGTGTCACTTTGGATGGATCAACACCGGCAGCCACGGCAAATTCCTTGATCATCAGATAAAACCGGTGCCGCGTCAGATAGCCGGACGCACCGCGTGACGGAAAAAGGAACCGCGAGGCGGGTTGCTTTTTCGCCTGTGCGGCGGCGTCGATCTGGTCACGCGCCGTCAGCCATTCGGCTAGTGCGGTGCGTGCAGGCGGCGACAGGGGGACAAGCCTTTCCTTGTTGCCCTTGCCCATGATCAGCAACAACCGTGGATCGCCGCGCGTGGCGCTGACCGGTAGGCCGACCAATTCGCTGACCCGCATGCCCGTGGCATAAAGCAGTTCCATCAGACAGGTGTTGCGCAACTTTTCGTGCGCGTTGCGCCCGGAGTGGCGTGCGGCCCCCAGCAGCCTGTCGACTTCCTCTTCGGACAGTATCTTGGGCAAGCGTTTGTCCTGACCCGGACCCGAGATTTGAATCGCGGGGTTATCGCTGCGCAAGCCTTCCTCGAAGGCAAAGCGATACAACTGCTTGATCGCGGACAAACGCCGTGCGCGGGTCGATTTTGCCAGTCCTTGCGCTTCGCACCAGACCAGATACCGTTCGACGTCATCACGGCTGGCCAGCTTGAAGTCCACTGCGCGCCGCGCCAGAAAGGCGTCAAAATCCTTGAGATCTCGGCCATAGGCCAGTTGCGTGTTGGTGGCCGACCCGAGTTCGGCGGACTGCGCCTCAAGAAATGTGGAAATCCAATGAAACGTGGCACTTTGCATCAGTTCCGCTCCAACAGCAGAACTTCCAAACTTGCGCGCCGGGCCGTGTCTTCCAGACCCAAAGCGCGCAACGTCGACAAGGCATCGCGCAAGGCGGTCGTGTCGCCGCGGGCACCTTCTTCCAACAAGCGGATCGTGCCCAAGATCGCGCTGCCCAACTGCCCGTTGCGCGCGGCGTCGATCAGGGATGCGCGGGGGGTGGGGTTGCCAAAGGCGCTGGCGATGGCGTCAGCGTGGGCCATATCGGGGATTGTGCCGGGGCGCTCGCCCGCTGCGACTGCGGTCAGAAATGCGAAGTCAACGGTGGGGGCATCGCCGCCCGCGACACTTTCGTAAAGCGGCGACAGCAGCAGAATACGGTCGCGCATCTCTGCCGCTGATCCATCAAGCACGATGGATTGCAGCTTTTCGGCATAGAGCGTGGCAAAATTGACCTCAAGCTCGGCCTCCTGCATGGCGCGCCAGGCGGGTCGCAGGGTTTTCGCAACCGCCTCGACACTGCCGGAGCGCAGGGCCGTATCGAACCGCTGCAATGCGGCAACCCGGTCCCAAATGCCCCCCGAAGCGGCAGGGTCGCGGTTGGTGTAGATGCCCAAGAACCGGTTGTCGGGTAAGGCACCGACCCGTGTCAGCCGCTCTACCGCTTCCAATTGCGCCTTCCAGCCCGCGATATCGCGCAGATCTGCCACCGCATAGGCAGGCGGCAAGGCGCGGGTGGTCTGCGGCTCTCCGATCGCTTCAAGCAACCGAAATCGGATCGGATCGATCTGACGGGGCGCGGGCATCGGTACGTCCCCTTCAAAGAGATCGGGGTTCAGAAACCGGTCAAGCAGGGCCAGATCCTCGGGTGGCAAAAGGTCGAGCGCCTGCGCCGATCCAAGCGTCAACGCCGCCATATCCCAGTTGCCTGCGCGTGCGGAACACAGGATCCGCACGCGATAATCGGTCGTCAAATAGGAATTGGTGGCCAGCATGCCGCAGGCACGGTCTTCGGTCCCCAAAAGCAGGCTGATCTGCATCCACAACGCGAAATGATCGGGGGAGGTCGCGACGCCCGCCTGTTCGATCAGCGACAGCGCCGGGTCGAGGGCACCGGCGTCCATCAAGGCCTTGACCCGGGTCAGCGCCAGCGCATTGCCCTGACTGGCAACACCGTTTGGGGCCGTCGCTTCGGCCAGCAGCAGCGTATAGAGCAGGGCGCGTGCGGCGGGCAGATGCAGGTCGGGCAGCCGATCCAGCTGCAGCGCGATATCTGCCGCATCGCTTCCGGTCCACAAGGATTGGGGCAGGCCGGTGACGCTTGGGGGCACCAGCCCGATGGCGCGCGGGCTGCCTTCGCCCAGTTCGGTGACCGTCACGGGCGCAGGGAGCGCCGTCTGGGCCACGGGTGCCTCATTTGGCTTGGGTGGCTGTTTGACTTTG
>JBFGFW010000328.1:0-3476 GCA_041579395.1 Sulfitobacter sp. | reverse complement strand
GCCGTGATCGCCTCGACGTCTTTGCGGTCCATCGTGATGGTCCGGGTCGAGGGCGACGCGGGAATCGTGGGCGTCACGCCCTTGACATAGGTAAACGGACCATGGGGGCGCCGCTTGTAAAACGTGTCAAAGCGGTCGCGCCAGTCGGAAAACCCGCGCATCAACATGAAAGACGGCGTGGATCCGATGGCATTCATCCGGTTTTCGGCGCTGATGACATGGCAGTTTCCACACAGATCAAGGCTCAGGTCCTTGCCGCGCAGCGCGTCACCGGGCAGGGGGGCCTGAACCACAACCGCAGCTTCGGTGACATCGGCGCTGAACGGGGCTTTGCCGTCCACGCTGAAGCTTTCAATGGTGCGTTTGCCGATATCCGACAGCAGCCAATCCCGAAACCGCTGTGCGGCGGGCTGGGAGCTGTCAGTCAGATGCCACAACTGCGTCGGCCCTTTGAACACCGGCGTGCCGTTATCGCCCAACGCCAGATCAGGGGTGCCGTCCAGCATCACGCGCAAGCCGGTCTTCAGCGAAAACCGCGGCAGCAGATATGCGACGAATCCGGTTTCGGCCAAGGCGGGCGGCACAGCCAAGTTAAAGGTGTTGTCCTGCGCCGCGACAGGCAGGGGTATCAGCAGAAATGCGGCCACTATCAATATTTTCACATGCGTCCCTTTCTACGGTAAATTGGGGTCACGCCGGCATGCCGGTCAACAACAGAAAACGGAGAACATCATGAGCGATGATTTCAATATGTCCATGCGCAAATTTCTAAAACAGGTCGGGGTCACCTCGCAGCAGGCGATCGAGCAAGCCATGCGCGAGGGCGGCGACACCGCTGGCAAGACCTTTGATGCCAAGATTGTGCTGACCATTGACGGGCTGAACCTTGAACATGTCATAACCGGCAAAATCCAAGGGCAGTCAGAAGCGTGAGCGTTACCCGCGACGCCGTCCTGACCAGGCTCAAGGCGCTGAAAGACCCGGTTTCCGGCAAGGATATCGTCGAGTTGGGGTTGGTCAAGGCGCTGACCGTCGAAGACGGTGCAGTGCGTTTCGTGCTAGAAGTTAACCCCGCCCACGCCGACGCCTATGGCAAGCTGCGCGATGAAGCAGACATTGCTGTCAAGGCGCTGGACGGGGTGAAAACCGTGTCGGCCGTGCTGACCGCACATTCCAAGCAGGCCGCGCCGCCAGACCTTAAGATGGGGCGCAAGGCCGAACCTGCCGGCCCCGAAAAAATTCCCGGCATCGACCGTATTCTGGCCATCGCATCGGGAAAGGGCGGCGTTGGGAAATCCACGGTCGCGGCGAACCTGGCCTGTGCTTTGGCTGCTGAAGGGCGTCGCGTTGGCATGCTGGACGCAGATGTCTATGGCCCCTCGCAACCGCGCATGTTGGGCGTTTCGGGGCGGCCCGCGTCGCCCGACGGCAAGACCATCCTGCCGATGCGCAACTTTGGTGTGACGATGATGTCGATCGGCCTGATGACCAACGACGATCAGGCCGTCGTCTGGCGCGGCCCGATGCTGATGGGTGCGCTGCAACAGATGATGATGCAGGTGCAGTGGGGCGCGCTCGACGTGCTGATCGTAGATTTGCCCCCCGGCACCGGTGACGTGCAAATGACGCTGGCGCAAAAGGCGCAGGTTGACGGCGCGATCATCGTTTCGACCCCGCAGGATGTCGCGCTGATGGACGCCCGCAAGGGGATCGACATGTTCAACCAGCTGAAAACGCCGATCATCGGGATGATCGAAAACATGAGCACGCATATCTGTTCAAGCTGCGGTCACGAAGAGCACGTATTTGGCCATGGCGGTGTCGCGACCGAGGCTGCAAAACTCGGCGTGCCTCTTCTGGCAGAGATCCCGCTGCATCTGGACATCCGCATCGCGGCAGACGGGGGCGCACCCATTGTCGTGTCCAAACCCGACAGCCCGCAGGCCGAAGCGTTCCGCACCGTTGCAAAGGCGCTGATCGCAGGTGGGCACGCGTGACGGAAGCCCCGATATTCGCCCCCCTGCTGACGGGGCTGCAATCCGCAGACCCGATTGCGCGCGCCTGTACCGAAGCGCAGCAGGGGTGCGATGCGGGGCTGGTGGTCTATGATCTGGGGCCAAGCGTGTTGCAGGCGGCCATCGTTTTCGCGCCCGAAGTGCCGCTGGCATCTGCCATGACGATGCTGCCGCTTTGCGCTGTCGGTTTTCAAAACGCGCTTGGCGCGCTTGCCCCGCCCGAGGTTGGGGTGCATCTGGCGTGGAACGGCGATCTGCGTTTGAATGGGGCGATCTGTGGCCGGATGCGCGCGACGGCGTCGGACCGCGACCCGACGCAGGTGCCAGACTGGCTGGTCGTGGGCTTTGACCTGAACATCTTGCCGCAAAGCGATACACCCGGCGACACACCCGACCAGACCACGCTGTATGGCGAAGGCTGTTCCGAGGTGAACGTGGTCACGCTGATCGAAGCATGGACCCGGCACACGCTGGTGGGGCTGAACCGTTGGTCCGATGAAGGGCCGGGTGCACTGCACAAGGAATGGACCGGGCTGGCCTGGGGGGTGGACACCGACGTGACCCTTGCTGACCTGACCGGAAAATTCATCGGCGTTGACGAACATTTCGGCCTGCTGCTGAAACGCGGCGACACCACCCATCTGATCCCCCTGACTGACCTGTTGGAGCCTGCCTCATGAGCGATCTGTTCCTTGCCCGCGCCATCCATTTCGACGAAAGCGACCGCAACGTGTTTCACGTCCCCGCGCGCACTGGGGAATGGTGCGTGTCTGGCGGGTTTGAATTTTCAAACTGGTCCGACGGCGACCTGACCGGCAAGGCGCGGCAGGCCTTTGCGAATGGCTGGATGGGCGTCGAAACCTTTGGCCGTGTCACCTTTGTGGCCGTGACCAAGGCGGAACCCTTCGAGGTCGAAGCGATCACCAAGCAGTTAATGAAACATTTCGTCGAGATTTACGGTGCCCCGTCGCTGGACGACGCCCGCCCCGTCGCCGAAGAAGAAATCACCCAGATGATGGCGCTTTGCGCCGATCACTCCCCCAACACCCTGCTGACCGTCGCGCGCGAATTATCTGACAGCGGTGTGCGCGAAAGCTATCGCTTCATTGAGCCGCAGGATGCCGGGATCGACCAGTTTGCGGTGCATGGATCACTGGATGAAGACGACCAAGGCGGGCATGGACACGGACACGGGCATTCGCATTAGGAGAACGTATATAGAAGTTAGCATCTTCGCCGATAAATAAGTTTAGTGCCAGGCCAACCGGATCCTATTCTGAATTTGAATTGCTGACACAAATATTGCGTCTGATGACTTTTGCAGAAGTAAACCAAATCTATTTGACTAGATGAATAACCGAGTTTTCTGAGAAGTCACATCCGAGACCATCTCCTATGCCGTAGGTTAAACCTGCGTCCATATCGCCTGCGGCCCTCGCGGCTTTGCCGAATCACGAAAAT
>JBFGFW010000327.1:0-3491 GCA_041579395.1 Sulfitobacter sp. | reverse complement strand
CCCGCATTCGAGGTGATCGAAGGTGGCCCCGATCTGGACATCACCGATCACGCCGCCGAAGGGTCTGACACCGCCTTGGCGCTGGCGCAGATGAAACGCATAGAGCCATCCTTTGGCGTCAGCGATTTTCTGGGCGGTGCCCGCGGTGCCTATGAGATGATCGTAATGGGGTATGAAAACGGCAATCTCACAGAGATCCAGCCGTTCCTGTCCGAAGAGATCTACGAAAGCTTTGTCGACGGGGTTGCCGCCCGCGAGGATCAGGGCCTGACCGTCGAATCGCATTTCGTCGGAATTCGCGAAATGGATCTGGTCAAAGCCACGATGGACCCGACAACCAAAGAAGCTGAACTGACGATCAAGTTCGTGGCTGAAATGACATCGGTGGTCAAAGATAAAGACGGCACGGTGGTTGAAGGCAGCCCCACAGAAATCAAACGTCAAAAAGACACGTGGGTCTTCGCCCGTGTCATGGGTTCGGATGATCCAAATTGGTTGCTCGTTTCTACAGACGGATAATCGGTGCCTGTGCGGGTGCAGTGCTGTGGGCGGGCCTGACGGTGCCGCCCGCGTCTTCAGATGTGTCCTATTCGGTGATGGAATTTACCCAGCTTGATGGCTGGGAAAAGGACGATCACGCGGCCGCGCTCAAGACGTTTTTGAACACCTGCCGCGACATGAAAGATGTCGATTGGCGCAATCTATGCAAATTCGCTGCCGCAGACCCCGACCCGCGCCAGTTTTTCGAACTTTTCTTTCGGCCCGTCCTGATCGACGACGGACAGGATGCCCTGTTTACCGGCTATTTCGAACCCGAACTTGAAGGTGATCTGACAGCGTCAGAACGTTATCGCTATCCGATTTACGCCATGCCCCCAGAGGCGAAGGAGTTGAACCCCTGGCTGACGCGGCGTGAAATTCTGGACACCGAGGTGATGCAGGACCGTGGCCTTGAAATCGCCTATGTCGATGACCCGGTCGAGCTTTTCTTTTTGCAAATTCAGGGATCTGGCCGTATTCGGCTGCCAAACGGCACGTATATCAGGGTTGGATATCGCGGGGCCAACGGGCATCCCTATCGGTCCATCGGTGTCGAACTGGTGCGCCGCGGCATCTATGACGCGCATCAGGTCAGCGCCGATGTGATCAAGAATTGGGTGCGCCGCAATCCCGAAGAAGGGCGCGAATTGCTGTTTCACAATGACTCATACGTCTTCTTCCGCGAGGTGAGCCAGGTGCCCGCTGACCAAGGGCCGCTGGGCGCGATGAACAGATCGGTCACCAGAATGCGCACCATCGCGGTTGATCCGGCGTTCGTGCCGCTGGGTGCCCCCGTCTGGATCGAAAAAGGCGGCAAGAAGCCATTGCACCGTCTGATGATCGCCCAAGACACCGGATCGGCGATCAAGGGTGCGCAGCGCGCCGATGTGTTTTTCGGTACGGGGGACAAGGCGGGCCGTGCCGCCGGACAACTGCGCGACCCCGGCCGGATGATGGTGCTGATGCCGATTCAGCGCGCTTATGCCCTGCTGCCAGAGCCGTTGACATGACCCGCAGGCGATTGAACAAGGATGACCTGACGCTGTGGCACAAGGTGGCCGAGCGTACGGAAAAGCTGGACCTTGGCACGTTGTTTCGCCCCGAAATCGACGCGCCACCGCCCACGCCGCCGATGATCCGCAAATCGACGTCGGTGATCTTGGGCAAACCGACCCCCAAACCCCGGCGCAACACGCATGATCTGCTGCCATCGTTGCCCGATCAGATCCGACAATCACCGGTGCAGATGGACACCAAGGCGTTCACCCGGCTAAAGCGCGGCAAGATGCGCCCGGAAGGCCGGATTGATCTACATGGCATGACGCTGGACCACGCCCATCCTGCCTTGACGAAATTCATCCTAAGTTCGCATGCCAAGGGGCGTCGTTTGGTGCTCGTCATCACAGGCAAGGGCAAGATGCGCGACGAGGGCGGCCCGATCCCTGTGCGCCACGGCGTCTTGCGCCATCAGGTGCCGCAGTGGCTGTCGATGCCGCCGCTGGCCAGTGCGGTTCTGCAGATCAGCCAGGCGCATGTCAGCCACGGGGGTGGCGGTGCCTATTACGTTTATCTGCGCCGTCACCGCTGACGTGGAACAAGCCGACCTTGGTATTTCAAAATGCCCAGTGTCGCCATGATCGCGGCGATGACGTAATACACCGCGATCGGAATCATCTGCTGTGGGAAATCTACGCCAAGGTCGATGAACAGGCCGGTGATGCCGGGGCCAATCGCTGACCCGAACACCATCATCGCCGCGGCCACCGCCTTGATCGACCCGATATACCGGGTCCCATAGAATTCTGCCCAGAAAACCGACGTTGCGGTCGCCTGCATCCCCTGCCCGACCCCGAAAATCAGCAGCCCGACACCGGCCATCGCGATTGTATCGGCAAAGGCCAGCACCGCGAACGACGCGGCAAAGGGCAACATCTGCACCGGTGTCACGCGCGTCACGCCAAACCGGTCCACCGCCCAACCGGACGCAAACGTCGAAATGACCGACGTCACCGTATAAAGCGGCATCAGCGCCACGAAACTGACCAGCGACCACCCCTTCACCTCGGTCAGGTGCACCTGCTGAAAGAACAGCGCGGTTCCCCAGGCTGCGGGCCCGATAATCATCGGTATCATCAGCCAGAACAGACCGTGGCGCATCATTTCGGCGCGTGTCCAATGGCTGCCGTCCATACCGGCGATCTGGGTTGTTCGCGCCATTGATTGCGGTGTGCGTTCGCGGCGCAGCAAGACCAGCATCACCGGCAAGGTGATCAGCACCAAGGCTGCGGCCAGTACCCAAAGGCTGCGCCAGTGAAACGATGCAAACAGCGCCACAAAAACAATGGGCAATATGGCCTGCCCGGCAGCGAACCCCATCGACGAAAGCGACAACGCCTTGCCGCGCGCCACCTCGAACCAGCGCACCATCGCCACCGCGCCAAGCTGTGACATCATGCCTTGGCCGGTCAGCCGCAGCGCATAGATGACAAAGATCAGCGCGATCCAGTTTGGCACCGCTGCCATCGCCAGACACGCCGCCGCAAGTGCGATCATTACCCAAAATGACAAGCGCCGCACCCGAAAGCGGTCGGTCAACACCCCTGCCCAGAACATCGTGATCGCCGACAACGTCGTGCCAATGGTATAGACTCCGCCCCACTGCCCGTCAGTCAGACCGAAGCTGCCCTTGATTTCACCTGCGAACAGCGAAATGAAATAGGTCTGCCCATAAGACGAAGTGAAGGTAAGCAGAAATCCCGCCAACAAAAACAGCCAATTGGCGTGGATAAAGCGCAGATATGCCATGCGCCATCATTTTCAGGCACATGACAGAATGAAAAGACCTAAAGCACGTAGCGCGACAGATCGGTCGATCGTGTCAGTTCGCCCAGATTCTTTTCAACGAAATCACCATTCACGACGATCTGCTCGCCCGCCCGGTCCGGCGCGGT
>JBFGFW010000326.1:0-3497 GCA_041579395.1 Sulfitobacter sp. | reverse complement strand
GTCGCGAGGGTGATCAGGAACACCGCCAGCGCAAATTTGCCTTCTGCAGCAAAGCGAATTGCCGAGATTCCCGCGCAGATCGCCGCAACTGTCAGCATGTTCGGCAACAACTGAAACAGCGAAAATTCGCCTTTGGATTTATCGACGGGGGCTGGCGTTTGGTCGTTCATCTATGACAACTCCGCCAGTACGGTTTCACCGGCGACCATGGTCTGGCCAATGCGCACCTTGGGCTCCACGCCATCGGGCAAATACACGTCCAGCCGGGACCCGAACCGGATCAGGCCAAACCGCTGACCGGCCTGCGTATGCGCGCCTTTTTTGGTGAAACACACGATACGCCGCGCCACCAGACCGGCAATTTGCACCACGGCAATGTCGCGGCCATCGGCCATCTGGATGCGCAGGCTGTTGCGCTCGTTATCATCGCTTGCCTTATCCAGCGAGGCATTCAGGAATTTGCCGGGGCGATACGCGATCTCTGTTATTTCGCCTGCCACCGGGGCGCGGTTGATGTGACAGTTGAACACGTTCATGAAGACACTGACGCGGGTCAGCGGCGTGTCGGCCATGCCCAGTTCCGCAGGCGGCACGGCAGGTTCGATCAGCGACACGATGCCGTCTGCCGGACTGATCACAAGATTATCGCCCCTTGGCGTCACCCGTTCGGGGTCTCGGAAGAAGTAGTAGCACCAGATCGTCGCACCGACGCCGATCCACCCCAGAATATCGGCTACCAGAAACAGGACCAGCGTTATGCCTGCGAAAATCGCCACAAACTTGCGCCCCTCCGGGTGCATCGGTTTGATGAAGGTACTTGTCATGCTCAGGCTCATTGCGGTGGTCTTCCTTATGAATTCTTCCGTTAGCACATAGGCCGTGGGGCGATGAATGCAAAGGACTACGGTATCGGTCGTGCGTCCTGGGATGTAACTTGGGGACGTGGTGCCCCTTCAGTCGGGCCGCATCAACGTGATCCAGGTGTCGCCGTATTTGCGTTTGTCCAGACGTGTGAACCCTTGGGGTGGGTCCATGGGGGTGTTTTCCTCCCAGACGATCATTGCTTTGGGGGTCATCCACCCACCTGCATGGGCGCTGGCCAGCGCGGATTGCCCCATCCCCTTGCCATAGGGCGGGTCCAGAAACACCAGATCGAACGGGGCTGACATCCAACTGCCCAATGTCGTGGCGTCGGCGCGCAGCAATGTCGTCTCTGCTTCAACCCGCAGCTTTGCTATGTTTTCGCTGATGAGTTTTTGCGCGACGCGGCCATTTTCGACGAACTGCACCTCGCGCGCACCACGCGACAGCGCCTCTAGCCCCAGCGCACCAGTGCCTGCAAAAAGGTCCAGCACCCGCGCGCCCTGGACGACATTGTGGTGGGTCAGCATCGAAAACAGGCTTTCGCGGACCCGGTCGGATGTCGGGCGCAGATGGGCATCGGTGTCGCCCTGCCCCACATCGGTCAGATGCGTGCCACGGTATTTCCCGGCGATGATCCTCACAGTTTCATCAGCGCCTTCATGTCGGTTTCCGGGTTTTCGATCAGATCCGGCGCTGGGGATTTCCCCGCTTCGATCAGGCGACGCCCGATCATGAAACCGCGTGGATCGTTCATCGCGTCGACTGCCAGCAATGTATCACCGCGATAGTACCAGAACGCCACGCTGGTGTCGTCGCTTCGGCGGGTGATCACGTTTTCATAGCCGGTGTTCAGCCCCGCAATCTGCAGTTTCACGTCATATTGGTCAGACCAGAACCACGGCTTTGCCACATATGCCTTGTCCGCGCCCATGATGTTATCGGCGACGCATTCGGCCTGATCGATGGCGTTTGGAACTGATTCCAGACGGATGCGCCCGCCGCGATAGGGGAACGACGTACAATCGCCCGCGGCCCATACACGGCTGGCCGAGGTGCGGCCGCGGCTATCGGTCTTGATGCCGTTGTCGATGACAATGCCGGCAGCCTCGGCCAGATCTGTCGCGGGGCCGATGCCCACACCGACAATGACAAAATCCACGTTCAGTTCGGTTCCGTCGGACAGCCGCGCACCGGTGACGCGGGTGTCACCCGTCAGTCGATCAAGTCCCACACCCTCGCGCATGTCGACGCCATGCGATGCGTGAAGCGTGCGGAAAAAATCAGACGTTTGGGGGGCGGCGACTCGTTGCAGAATGCGGTCACCCATTTCAACAAGCGTCACCTGCAGCCCCAGTTTGGCGGCGACCGAAGCGGCCTCTAGTCCGATATAGCCGCCCCCGACGATCAGCACGCGCGCGCCTTTGGTAAAGCGTGGGGCCATTGCATCGACATCCGCCAGATCACGCACCACATGCACGCCGTCCAAGGCACCACCGATGCTGGCAGGCAAACGGCGCGGCACCGATCCGGTGGTCAGGACCAGATCATCATAGGCCATGTCGCTGCCATTCACCCGGATCGTCTGGGCACTTGTGTCAATCGCATCGACCCGTGTGTTCAGCATCAGATCGATGTCAAGTTCGCCGTAAAAAGATTCGGGGCGCAGGAACAAGCGTTCAAGCGTCATGTCGCCCAGCAGATAGGCCTTGGACAACGGCGGGCGCTGATAGGGCGGCACTGGCTCGGCACCGATCAGGGTGATCTTGCCGTCAAATCCCGAATTGCGCAGCTTTGCCACGCAGGACGATCCAGCCTGCCCCGCCCCTATCACAATCACGTGGACCATATGCCTACCCCTGCAAAAAACCGGTTTCCTGCCCGTGTTCAAAGCCTATATCGTAGGTCAAGACAAACGCAATGACATGAAAGGTCACGCTGATGACGATTTCCCAAGGCGATACTTTGCCTGACGCCACCCTCGTGCAGATGGGTGCAGACGGCCCGGCCCCTGTCCGGATCGCCGACAAACTGAAAGGCCGCAAGGTCGTGATTTTCGCCGTGCCGGGGGCGTTCACGCCAACTTGCCATTCGGCCCATGTGCCCAGCTTTGTGCGCACCAAGGACCAGTTCGATGCCAAAGGCGTAGACGAGATCATCTGCATCTCGTGCAATGACCCGTTCGTGATGAAAGCGTGGGGCGAAGCGACCGGGGCCACAGATGCGGGAATCACCATGTTGGCCGACGCCAGCAGCGACTTTACCAAGGCGATCGGCATGGATTTCACCGCTGCGCCCGCCGGTCTGGTGGCGCGGTCAAAGCGTTATGCGATGCTGGTCGAAGACGGCAAGGTGACGCTGTTCCAACCCGAAGAAGCGCCCGGCGTCTGTGATCTGTCCGGCGGCGAGGCGTTGCTGGCCAACATGTAATCCGTTCACGAGCGGCACATGCAAAGCGCAGCCCTTTATGCGAGGGGCTGCGCTTTTTTATCGGCCAAGTCGCTGATTTCAGCTATTTCTGTTCACCCATCAGACCATCCATCTTGCGGGCCAATTTCGCGTCTAGGGTGCTAAGCCCGTCAATGTCATGGGTCGTCAACGTGACCACCACCTTGTTATAGACGTTCTCCCATTCG
>JBFGFW010000325.1:0-3519 GCA_041579395.1 Sulfitobacter sp. | reverse complement strand
TACGTAGACCTACCTTCGCCTCTCAGCTAAGTCCGTCCCGTCTAGCGCTCCGTGTCTGCATCTCTGCGTCTCCGGTAAGGGGCGTTCTAAGGTTTGTTCCAAATACCCGCAACCCCTTTTTTGGGATTTCTCCGTTTTAGTCAAAAAACCGCTGAAAACGCTTATTTTATTGGCGCATTGGAGCAGCATGGCATCGGCCACATCCTAACCGACAGGTGCATAAACACAGATATTGGCGGAAAAAGCCCCTTTTTTGAGACCGCAGGTGATTCACATTGAATGGAATCACGCCCGATCAGCGCGTCGGAGCACGGTCGAAACAGGCCAGACGGTGCTAAAGTTGGTGTACCTTTACCTGATCGCCGCAGGCGGCGTGGGCCAGATCGACTACATGCTGGTGATGCGTCAGGTATATTGCCTGCCCAGTCTGTCCGACGCGCTGCATCAGGTGGCAGGCAGCGCGGGTGCGGTCTTCGTCGAACGTTTCAAACACATCATCGCAAAAGAAGGGCAGGACCGTGCCGTTCTTCGCCATCTGGTCATAGGCTGCGGCCCGCAAGGCCAGATACAGTTGAAAGCGGGTTCCCTTTGACATGGCGCTCGCTTCTTTCGCCGCCCCGTCTGACGTCTGCACCGCCAACAATACTTCGCCGCCGGGTCCCGGTTGCGTGATCAGCTTGGTGTAGGCCCCTTGCGTCAGATCGCTGAACGCCGTTTCGGTCGCCGCCAGCATGCCGCTGCGATGGCTGTCGCGGTAGCGCCTGATCGCTTCTTCCGCCAGGCTGTGCCCGAAGCGACCCTGAAGATACCGCAGCAGCGCCGCCTGCATCTGTTCTTCGACGGTTCGTTTCTGTGAGACGCGCAGGGCGATGTCGCTGTCGCCCCCCACGGCCTCCAGATCCAGCTGGGCCCGTGCACGTGCGGCAATCGCGGCCTCCAGCGCGCTGTCCAGCCTGTTCAGATCGTCCTGCACGGCCGCGAGGTCGACGCTCGCCTGATCCTGCGGCAGATCACCCAGGATCGTTTGGGCGTCTTCCCAGCGATCCACATCCAGATGACCCAGCAGGGACACCATTACCTCGCGAGCACGCGCTCGGAGAGAAATCGCAGTGTCAGCAACGGCCGTGGCGGCGCGCAGGTCAGCCAGTGTTTCGGTCGGCACGCGCGCGTCAAAGACGGCGGCCAGAACCCGCACCTGATCATCAAGCACCTGCAGCGCCTTTTCGGCATCCTGTCCCGTGGCCGTCAGTTCTGCCAGTCGCGCATCCAGATCCTTGATATTTTGATCGTGCTGCTGAGCACCGATAACGCGGGCATGGGCCTGAGCATAGCGATCCAGCGGCGGAAGAGTATCCGCGCCGCCAAGACCAAGCACATCCAAATGGTTCGCAAAGGTGTCGCTGTCCTGGCGGATACCCCTGATCTGTCGGGCAATCGCCCGACTGCGCGCATCGATTTCGCGAATGGATCGCAGCGCGTTGAGCCCGTTCCATGTGTCGATGTCCGCCTGCAGGTCCGGCAAATGGGCAGCGACAACGGCGCGCCAATCGACCAAGGTCGCCCCAAGATGTTGCGCCGCCTCGGCTGCGATCTCGTCGCGGCGGGACGCTTCAGAAGCGGCGGCGCGCAATGCTGATGCGGCCAGATGGGCCGCGTTTTGTTGGGCCTGGCGAACTGCAATCTGGTCCTTTGCAATCTTGACCAACGCCGTCAGGGGCGCATCGTCCTCATTAAGGGCAGCGGCCAGATCGTGCCGCAGGCATTCCGCCTGATCCAGCGTCTTTGCCCAATCGGCCTCTGCTCTATTATATGTATCCTGCGCCGTGCGCGCGTCTTCGACATCGCGCACCCACCCGGCGAAATCATCAGCCGTCAGCGTGTCTGGCAAGCCCGCCGCCCGCAGGTGCTTGACAAGCTGGTCCTGCAGACGGTCCAGATGCGCCTGTTCCTGTGCCTGCACTTCAAGAGCGGCTGCGTGTTCCTTGCGCGCAACCAGTTCTTGCCGCCATGCCTGACGGGCTTCGGCCAATTCCTTGCTTTGGCCCGCCCGCAACCGTGTCTGTGCATCGTCCGACCGCAAGGCCACTTCGAACGCGTCTGCCGTGTCACTATCTAATGTCGTGCGGTGCGTGGCCCAAAGGGCATCTCGCATCTTGCGCGTTTCAGCGGCGGTTTCATCGCTGACTAGATCAGGCAGCGCATGTGTCAGTTCAAGTTCAGTTTGCGCCGCCTGCCACCTAGTCGAGGCAACCCCAGCGGCCTGAGATGCGTTTTTCACGGCAAGCTTGGCCTGCGCCAACTCCGCGTCCAGGTCACGCGCCCCCGCCGCGCTGATCGACAGAACCGGGGCGCCGTCGAATGTGATGCCTTGGCGGGCCAAGCTGAGGACTAATGCCGCGCTGGCCTTTTCCGCCGCAGCGATTTCAATCTGTGCCGCGCGGTATTGTTGAACCAGATCGTCGGCGTCGGCCTTGGCGATGGTCCGTTCAAGCGCCGGGTCTCCCTGCACTTGGTCAGCGGCATCCTTGGCCAGCCGGGCAGCATCGCGCTGTTTGTCTTGAGCATCCGTTGCTTCGCGCCGCGCAACAGTCAGATGTTTGCGCGCATCGTTCAAGGCACCTTGCGCGCGGTCTAGCTCTGCCAGTTGCACATCGGTCAGAACGAACCGTTCCAGCCCGTCGCTTGCCGTGATGCCAATCGTGGTAAGACGGGCACGCATTTCAGCCTGTTCCTGCTGCAGTTCGGTTTCGCGTTTTGGCAAATCATGCTGCGCTGCCTCTACTCGGCCCTTCAACGGACCAAGCGCTTCGATCCGCGCCGCCACGTTCAGCGCATCGTCATCAATGTGGATCGCCGCGCGTTGCGTCGTCAGGTCGGCAATGGCCTGTGCGGCCTGATCCCGCTTGGCGACCAGCGCGATCCGCGATGTCATCAGGCCGATCAGCTGTTCAGAATCCAGATCCATCGTCTCGGGATAGTGCGCTATCGGTTCAAGCTGCGCCTGAAGATCCTGCCATTCCGCGGCAAGCGGGTGCGCCTTCAAGATGTTATCCAACTGCACCAGCCGCAACGACAGGTCTTTCTTCTGGGCACGCAAGGTTGCCTCGGTTGTGTTTGCCTGATCCAGCGCTACCCTTAGCCCGCGATAAGCCGATGCGCTGACATCGTGGTCGCGGATGTCTTTGGTGATCTTGTCATGTTCGGACTTGAGCGCCGCAAATTCCGACTTGCTACCTCCTTTAAGATAGATGTCACGTGTTCGGGCCTGCACATCTTCCAACACTTGAGACAAATCGCTGATCCCGGCGGCGGCTGAAAACAGCAGCCTGCCGATATCGCCCTGGCTTTTGGTGATTTCCTCGCCGCCCGCTTCGATGGTTTCGTCGTCGAGACACAGCAGCTTTTGATATTCCTTTTGCGATAATCCCTTCAGCGCCTGGTTCAAGATCAGGTCAGGGACCGCTTGCCCGTTCGAATCCACCAGATTACCGCCGCGCGTGGGCAACCGGGTCAACGCGT
>JBFGFW010000324.1:0-3522 GCA_041579395.1 Sulfitobacter sp. | reverse complement strand
TCATTTCGGGCCGCAACGCCTCCGATTGCGATGAAGCCGCCGGTGCCACCCGCATCAAGCGCCTGCGCGACACGCTCGGCAATCAGATCGTGTCTGAACTTCTGGTCAAGAACATTGCCCGGCGCGGATACATGCTGGCCATCGACAAGGATGTGATCAAGGTCATCTGATCCTCTTCATTTTGCCTGAAAAACTCCGGGGGGGCCCCTTTTTAGGGGGCGGGGGCAGCGCCCCCTCTGGACAGGCGCTGATCCCTGCCCCTACGGTGCGGCAAAACCCGCCACCAAGGACGTCGCCGATGCCAGCCCCGCTCAATCCCTTCAAACAATCGCTCAATGACGGCAAGACGGTCTTCGGCTGCTGGTTAGGTCTGGCCGACACTTTCAGTGCCGAATTGATGGGCACGGCCGGTTTCGACTGGCTGGTCATTGATGGCGAACATGCTCCAAACGATTTGCGCTCGATACTGGCCCAGCTGCAGGTGCTTGAAGCGTCCGCCAGCCATCCGGTCGTCCGGGTGCCGATCGGCGAGACATACCTGATCAAACAGGTGTTGGACGCAGGTGCGCAAACGGTTCTGGTACCGATGGTCGACAACGCCGATCAGGCGCGGCAGTTGGTGCGCGACGTCAACTTTCCCCCGCAGGGCGTACGGGGTGTCGGCTATGCCCTGACCCGCGCCGCGCGATTTTCGCAGACCGCCGATTACGGCACCACGGCGAATGATCAGATATGTCTGTTGGTGCAGGTCGAAAGCACCAAAGGTCTGGGCAACCTTGACGACATTCTTGCGGTTGACGGCATCGACGGTGTGTTCATCGGCCCTGCCGATCTGGCCGCGGATATGGGTCACATGGGCGACGCCCTGCACCCTGATGTTCAAGCGGCAATCATGTCAGCACTGACAAAGATTGATGCGGCGGGCAAAGCGGCGGGTATTCTGTCGACCAAAGACGAAATGACCAACGCGGCCATCAAGGCAGGCGCGCGGTTTGTCGCCGTGGGCGCAGACGTTCTGCTTATCAGCCACGCGGCACAGGCCTTGGCCAACAAGTGGCGCGGTACCGTCACATGAAGCCAGGCATCGCGCTTCTGGGTATCGCCTATATACTCAGCCAATTCTTTCGCGCGTTTCTTGCGGTGCTCAGTCCCGCATTGCGCACCGACATCGGGGTGGGCCCCGAGGATTTGGCGTTTGCATCTGGCCTTTGGTTCTTTGCCTTCGCGGCCATGCAGCTGCCGGTCGGCTGGGCGCTCGACACCATCGGACCGCGCCGGACGTCAGCGGTTTTGCTGCTGTTTGGCGGGGGTGGCGGTGCGGCGCTCTTTGCGCTGGCGACACAGGCCATTCACATCGACATCGCGATGATCCTGATCGGCATCGGCTGTGCGCCCGTTCTGATGGCGTCTTACTATATCTTTGCCCGCGAGTATCCGCCCAGACGGTTTGTCGTGTTGGCCTCGGTCATGGTGGGGGTCGGCACCTGCGGCAATCTGGTCGCGTCCTACCCCATGGCAATCGCGGCTGAAACAATCGGGTGGCGCGCGTCGCTCTGGGGTCTTTGCGCCATTACCAGCGCGACCGCGTTGGGCATCTGGACCGTGGTCCGCGACCCTGCCACCCCCGAAGGCGAGGCGCGCGGCAGCTTCTGGGCGGTGTTCAAGATCAGGGCGCTTTGGTTCATCTTTCCCCTGATGGCCGTCAGTTATGCGCAGGTCGGCGCGTTGCGCGGGCTCTGGATCGGTCCATATCTGGAAGATGTGTTTGCCGCGGGGGCGCACCAGATCGGCCTTGCGACACTGCTGATGGGGGCCGCGATGGTCGTGGGCACCTTTGCCTATGGTCCGCTTGACCGATGGGTCGGCAGCACGAAGTGGGTTGTGGTCGCCGGGACCGCGCTGAACCTTGTCGCGCTTTTGGGGTTGGTTTTTTATCCTGACAGCAGCCTGATCACCGCCAGCCTTCTGATGGCGGCGATTGGATTTTTCGGTGCGACCTATGCCGTGATCATCTCGCATGGGCGCAGCTTCTTGCCGCCTCAGCTGATCGGGCGTGGCATGACCTTGCTGAACCTGTGCAGCATCGGCGGCGTTGGCGTTGCACAGTTCCTGTCCGGGCGTGCCTATTCGGCCAGCCAGCCAGCAGCGACGCTTCAGGCCCCTTACGTCGTGATTTTCGTTCTGTTCGCGGCACTGATGGCGGCGGGTCTGCTGGTTTACCTGTTCTCAAGGGACGTGGCAGAATAAGCCACGGCCCCTTTCCCCCGCCCCCCAAGCGGTATAAGACGCGCGCACCATCACATCATAGTATTGGAGTTTTCAGATGGGTTATCGCGTCGTCATCGCGGGTGCCACAGGTAATGTGGGCCGTGAAATGCTGAACATTCTGGCCGAGCGCCAGTTCCCCGTGGACGAGATCGTGGCGCTCGCCTCGCGCAAGTCTATGGGATCCGAAGTCAGTTTTGGCGATAAGACACTCAAGACGAAAGACCTTGATACGTTTGATTTCACGGGTTGGGACATGGCGCTATTTGCCGTGGGGTCAGAGGCGACCAAGAAATACGCCCCCAAGGCCGCCAAAGCCGGATGCGTCGTGATCGATAACTCTTCGCTTTACCGCTATGACGCAGACATCCCGCTGATCGTCCCCGAGGTGAACCCGCAGGCGATCCACGGCTATGCAAAGAAGAATATAATCGCCAACCCCAACTGCTCGACCGCGCAGATGGTCGTCGCACTGAAGCCCTTGCATGATCGCGCCACCGTCAAGCGCGTCGTGGTTTCGACGTATCAGTCGGTGTCGGGAGCAGGCAAGGAAGGCATGGACGAGCTGTGGGATCAGACCAAATCTATCTACAACCCGACCGACAGCAAGCCGCCAACCAAGTTCACAAAGCAGATTGCCTTTAACGTGATTCCGCACATCGACGTCTTCATGGACAGTGGCGACACGAAGGAAGAGTGGAAGATGATGGTCGAGACAAAGAAGATTCTCGATTCCAAGATCAAGGTCACGGCCACCTGCGTGCGCGTACCGGTCTTCGTCGGTCACGCCGAATCGATCAACATCGAGTTCGAAGATCATCTGGATGAAAACGAGGCCCGTGATATTTTGCGCGAAGCCCCCGGCGTCATGGTGATCGACAAACGCGAGAACGGTGGCTATGTCACGCCGGTCGAATGCGCGGGCGATTTCGCAACATTCATCAGCCGCATCCGTCAGGACAGCACCATCGATAACGGGATCAACCTGTGGTGCGTCAGTGATAACCTGCGCAAGGGTGCCGCGTTGAATGCCGTGCAGATTGCGGAACTTCTGGGACGCGAAGTGTTGAAAAAAGGCTGAGCGGTCGCACGCATTTAACGGCGATCCCGGCACTGGGACCAGCGCGCGGCGTTGGTCCCTTTTCTATGCGGTCTGCATGTCATCCCTGACCTCTACGAAATCGAACCATAGCCGATCTTGCCGATACTCGCCCTTGATCAGGTGGCCCGGCGTCTCGACTTCGGGATAGTCCTGCG
>JBFGFW010000323.1:0-3558 GCA_041579395.1 Sulfitobacter sp. | reverse complement strand
TCCCTGAATCCAACCGCGCCGTGCTAGATGCCATGGCGCAATCCTACTTTTCGGAATTGCTGCCTGATGGCCCGCGCTATTACCCTTCGGCGCTTGACCGTTATTGGATCGAACCGGGCCGCCACCCCTATCTGATCAATGCCAACGGTCAGCCGATCGGCTTTGCGCTGGTCTGGAACCATGCCGATGGCACACATCAGCTGACTGAATTTACCATTCAACCCGCACATCGCCATCAAGGCATCGGCACACAGGCCGCGCATCTGATCTTTAACGCGCTTGGCGGTGACTGGACGCTGGGCGTGGCCCTGAACTCGCCCGGCGGCATGGCGTTTTGGGCCCAGTGTTTGCAGGATTGCGAAAATGCCTGCGAAATCAAGGCTGGTCCGCCCAAAACGGCCCATCAATGCGGCAGCTACAGCTTTCGGATCGAACGATAACAACGCGGCCAGGCGCAAAGCGGCTTGGCTGAATGCCGTAACACCCGTACCATGTCAACATCTGAACCGGAGGGCCATCCATGCGACTGACTGGCAAGACCGCGATTGTGACCGGGGGTGCCTCGGGGTTTGGCGCAGGGATCGTGCGTCGCTTTCTGCAAGAGGGTGCCAGGGTTATGATTGCCGATATCAACGGCAACGCCGCAGAGCAGTTTGCTAGGGAAATGGGCGATCACGCTATCGCGCAGCAGGTGGACGTCAGCGATGGCGCGTCCGTCCAGGACATGGCAAGAGCTGCGGTCGAGACATGGAAGCACATCGACATCCTGATCAACAATGCAGGGGTGTCGCACATGCCCGCGCCGCTTGAATCAATCACCGAAGACGATTTCGACCGGGTCTACCGCGTCAATATGAAATCGGTCTATCTGACCGCCCGCAGCATCGTGCCGCATATGAAGGAACGCAACAAAGGCGCGATCTTGAATGTCGCCTCGACGGCCGGCGTGTCGCCCCGGCCCAACCTGAACTGGTACAACGCCTCCAAGGGTTGGATGATCACCGCCACGAAAGCCATGGCCATCGAACTTGCGCCCAACGGCATCCGCGTGAACGCGATCAATCCGGTTGCAGGCGAAACGCCGTTGCTGAAAACCTTCATGGGCGAAGACACCCCTGAAATGCGCGCCAAGTTCCTGTCCACCATCCCCTTGGGCCGCTTCAGCCAACCCGAAGACATGGGCAACGCCGCGCTTTTTCTATGCTCGGACGAAGCCAGCATGATCACGGGTGTCGCTATGGAGGTGGACGGCGGACGGTGCATCTGACCCCGCTTCATTTTGCCAATTAAACTCCCCGCGGAGCGTCCCGCACTCTCAACAGGCACCCCCCGATGAAAACTGGCCCGAACAACCTGATCACAGACGTCGCTGGACTGCGCGTCGGCAACGCGCAGGATGATTTTTTGAAATCAGGCACGACGGTGCTGCTTGCTGATGCCCCCTTTACCGCGTCCGTGCATGTGATGGGCGGCGCACCCGGTACGCGCGAAACCGATCTGCTGGCCGCGGATAAATCTGTGGCTGCCGTCGATGCGCTGGTGCTTTCGGGCGGGTCGGCTTTCGGGTTGGACGCCTGCTCTGGCGTCGTTGACCGTTTGCGCGCACAGGGGCGGGGGTACAAGGTGGGTGCCGCGACCGTGCCGTTGGTACCGGGCGCGATCTTGTTTGATCTGCTGAACGGTGGACGCAAGGACTGGGATGAAAACCCCTATCGGGCCTTGGGGAACGCAGCCTACGATGCGGCGGCAATCCACTTTTCATTGGGTACCATCGGGGCGGGTACGGGCGCGCTCAGCGCGATGCTCAAGGGTGGGCTTGGCTCTGCGTCATTGCAACTGCCTGATGGCACGATGGTGGGGGCGCTGGTGGCTGCCAATCCCGTGGGTGCCGTCACAACGCCGGGGGATCGCCACTTTTATGCGGCCCCCTTTGAGATGGGCAACGAATTCGGCGGGCTGGGGCCTGATCCTGCCAGCGGTCTGGGCCTGACTTTGGAAAGCCGGAAAACAGTCGCGATGTCACTGCGCGAAAACACCACGATCGCAATTGTCGCCACCGATGCGACCCTGACCAAGGCGCAATGCCAGCGGATGGCCGTTGCGGCACATGACGGCATCGGCCGCGCCACCGTGCCAGCGCATACTCCCAACGATGGCGATCTGGTCTTTGCGCTGACCACAGATGGCCATCAAGTGGATCGGCAGATGCTCGGCATCATCGGCCATGCCGCCTCACTGTGTCTCGCACGCGCCATCGCCCGCGCGGTCTATCACGCAAGACCCGCCGCCCAAGACCTGTTGCCCTGTTGGAGCGATCAGAATGCCTAAGCTCTCGCTGCGGTATGTGGCCCTGCATCACACGGTTGATGGCACCAGCCCCCTGACCGCGCCCGTGTATGTCTGTCACCATGACGAAGATTGCGCGGCGCTGTCGGCGCACGTGGGGCATGCAATCGTTAGGATGGCCGCCTTTGACCAGATGGCAGGTCCTATCACCCAAATCGCCCGATCCTATCTTATCACAGGTGCCTCATGACAACCGATCTGTATGGCCTGCCGATCACGGCCAAGACGCCCGGAACGATCCAAGGGATCAATGATTTCATCCATGGCTTCATCGCCTATGAAACTAAAGCCCCCAATATCATCCCTGCCGCCGACGCCGACCCGGACTGTGCGCTGGCCAGTGCCTATGCGGCGATGCTGTGGATGTTTCTCGAAGCGCCCGCCGCCCCGACCAAGGCGGCCCCCTATCTTGCCAGCGCCCGTGCCGCTGATCCCGGCACCGCCCGCGAGACACAGGTGATTGACACCATAGGCCGCTGGGTCGACGGCGATATCCCCGCTGTGCTTGCAGGCTGCGACGCAATCCTGCGCGATCACCCGCGCGATGTCGTGATGCTGAAACTGGCGCAGTATCATCTGTTCAACACCGGCGACGCTGCCGGGATGCTTCGGGTCGCACTCAATACGCTGCCAGAGACGGCAGACATTGCCTATGTGCATGGGATGATCGCCTTTGGCTATGAACAGTGCCATCTACTGGATGACGCAGAAACCGCCGCCCGTCACGCCATGTCGCTGCGCCACGATGAACCTTGGGCGCATCACGCGCTGGCCCATGTGATGCTGACCCAAGGACGTGTGGCCGAGGGGGCGCAGTTCCTGGAATCCGTGGCCGGCACGTGGCAGCCGCTCAATTCCTTCATGCGCAGCCACAACTGGTGGCATCTGGCGTTGTTCTACCTCAGCCAAGGGCGTCATGACGATGTGCGCAGCGCCTATGACACGCATATCTGGGGGCTGGCCAAGGATTATTCCCAGGATCAGGTCGGGGCAGTTTCGCTGCTGGCACGGATGGAATTTGCCGGCGTGGATGTGGGCGACCGCTGGGATGACGTGTCAAACCGCATCGCCGCGCGGGGCCGGGATACGGTGAACGCGTTTCTGTCGCTGCAGTATCTTTACGCACTAGGGCGCACCGGAAAACCCGAAGCGCACGCTTTGTTGCAGGCGATCAGCGACCGGGCTGCGGACGCGGCGCAATACGATCATGGT
>JBFGFW010000322.1:0-3559 GCA_041579395.1 Sulfitobacter sp. | reverse complement strand
GGCTGACGATCAGCGCAGGCACCCCAAGGCGCAACGACAGGTTCACAGCACCCTTGACCAAGGCGTCACCTGCCAGAAGCAGGATCAACAGCCCCAGAATGCTCAGTGCCCATGGCACGATCATCCGCGTGGTTCCTTGCAGGCGCAGGGGCCCTTGCCGATCCGAAACCGACCGCATGACCGACATTTTGTCTGGGTCAGGCGCTTGCTGCCCAGCCAATGCATTTTACCGAAATAAGCAAGCACGCCCATGGCGACCAGAAACAGCAGGACAATCTTTAAAATCATGGCCTAAAGGCCAAACTGAGCGTAGGCGGCACGCTCTTCGATGGTGTCGACTGCATGCCCAAGAAACTGCGCCCCAAACCGCGACAGCAGGCTTTTCTTGCTGCCGTAGCGGGTGAACTTGACCTTTTCGCCAAAGCGTTCTTGCAACATCGGACGCAAATGCCCGACGCCGTCGATCAATCCCAGCTCTTTGGCCCGCTCGGCCAGCCAGATTTCTCCGGTGAATAGATCAATGTCTTGCGCCAATTTGTCGCCGCGCCGCGTCTTGATGTGGTCGATGAAATTGCCGTGAATATCGGTCAGCAGTGTCTTCAGCCGCGCGACGTCTTCAGTTTGTTCAGGACGGAAGGGATCGAGCATCGATTTGGACTGCCCCGCGGTATAGACTCGACGTTCGATCCCATATCGGCTGATCAATTCATGCGCCCCGAAGGACGAAGAGATCACCCCGATGGACCCCACGATTGAACTGGGATCGGCATAGATTTCATCAGCGGCCGCAGCCAGCCAATAGCCGCCCGATGCCGCGACGTCTTCGACGAATGCAATCACGGGGATCTTTTTTTCGTCAGCCAGACGCCGGATGCGCGCACCAATCATCGAGGATTGCACAGGGCTGCCCCCCGGAGAGCTGACTTCAAGCGCGATCGCTGCGGGCTTGCCGCGGCTGAACGCCTTGTCAATTGCAGGGCCGATGCCGCTATCGTTCAGGCCGCCACGGGTGCGGCTTCCGATGACACCCGACAGGCGGATGACGGCGACGGTGGGATGTTGGGGAAGGAAGGGGAGCAGTTTTCTCATACGACCTCATGTAGAGCGCGCGCCGCCCCCAAACAAGGCGAACGCGGCAATAGTTACTGACGGATGCGCCAGCCTGAGCGGAAAATCCACCAAATGACGCAAAGGCATAGCGTGGTGAACCCGGCAATCGCCAGCAGGCTTATCAAGATCGGCACGTCCGCCGTTCCAAAAAATGACCAGCGGAACCCCGAAATCAGGTAAACCACCGGGTTGAAATGCGAAATAATCTGCCATACCGGTGGCAGCATTGTGATGGAATAGAACGATCCGCCCAAGAACACCAAGGGCGTGATGATCAGCAGCGGCACCAGTTGCAATTGCTCAAAGCTGCCCGCCCAAATGCCGATGATGAAACCGAAAAGCGCAAAGCTGGTGCAGGTCAGCAGCAAGAATACGACCATCATAATTGGGTGCTGTATCTTGATCTCGACAAAGAAAAACGCGGTGATCAGGATGATCGTACCGATGAACAGCGACTTGGTTGCGGCAGCACCCACATACCCCATGACAATTTCAATGAAATTGATCGGTGCCGACAGCAATTCAAACACCGTACCGATGAATTTCGGAAAGTAGATCCCGAACGACGCGTTGGAAATCGACTGGGTGATGACACTTAGCATGATCAGGCCGGGCACGATGAACGCGCCATAGCTGACGCCTTCGACCTCTTGGATGCGGCTGCCGATGGCGGCCCCAAACACTACGAAATAAAGCGACGTCGACAACACGGGCGACACGAGACTTTGTGTGATGGTGCGAAAGAAACGTGCCATCTCAAATATATAGATGGTCTTTACAGCGCTCCAGTTCATGCCGCGCTCTCCTTTAGCAAATCCACAAAGATGTCTTCCAGACTGCTTTGCCTCGTTTCAAGATCGGCCAGCACCAGACCCGCCGCTGCTACGTTCGCCAGAAACTTGGTGATCCCGGTGCGCTCGGCGCGGGTGTCATAGGTATAGATCAACTTGTGCCCGTCCGGCGAAAGCGTCAGCGCATCCGATTGCAGCGATGCGGGCACGGCATCGATCTTTTCGGTCAATCGCACCTCAAGCTGCTTCTTGCCCATCCGCGCCATCAGCTTGTTCTTGTCTTCGACCAGCAGCAATTCACCCTTGGCGATCACTCCGACGCGGTCGGCGATGGCTTCGGCTTCCTCGATATAATGCGTGGTCAGAATGATGGTCCCGCCGTCTGCTTTCAGGCCAGCGACAATCTCCCACATGTCGCGGCGCAGTTCGACGTCAACACCGGCAGTCGGTTCGTCCAGAAACAGCACGCGGGGTTCATGGGCCAGCGCCTTGGCGATCAACACGCGGCGCTTCATGCCGCCGGACAAGGCGCGTATCTGGCTGTCTTTCTTGTCCCAAAGCGATAATTGACGCAGAATTTTCTCCAGCTTTGCGTCATCTTTGGCTCTGCCGAACAAACCGCGCGAAAACCGCACTGTGCTGATCACCTTTTCAAACGGTTCAAGACTGATCTCTTGCGGGACCAACCCGATCATGGCACGCGCCGCGCGGTAGTCTTTGACGGTGTCGTGACCGCCAACCTTGACCGTGCCCGCCGTGGCGGTGGTGATGCCGCAAACCGTTGAAATCAAGGTGGTTTTGCCTGCGCCATTCGGGCCAAGCAGGGCAATGATCTCGCCCTGCTTGATCGTCAGATTGATGCCTTTCAGTGCCTCGAACCCGTCGCCATAGGACTTGCGCAGGTCGGTGATCTCTACAATATCGGGCATCGCTGTCTCCGGCTGGTTTGCCGGGAAACTAGACCGATTGTGCCAAAGTTAACAGGGGGCGCAGACTACGACTTTTCGCGCCCGAACCAGCCCTTTTTCTTGGAGGTTTCATCCGAGGCAGCTGCGGTCCCGTCAGCTGGCCCTTCCAAGGTTTCCTGCAGATTGTTGAAAAACTGATCCGCCATCTTCTTGGCAAACCCGTCGATGATCCTGCTGCCAAGCTGGGCCAGCTTGCCGCCCACCTTGGCTTCGACGTCATAGGTCAGCTCGGTACCGCCGTCCTTGGGCGTCAGCGTCACGTCAGCCTCGCCCTTGGCAAACCCCGCGGCACCGCCTTTGCCTTCGCCGCTGATTTTCATCGACGTGTCAGGGATCATATCGGTCATTACGACCTGCCCTTTGAACGTCGCCTTCACCGGACCGACCTTTTGAACCACGGTCGCTTCAAATCCGTCTTCCGGAGATCCGGTGACTTCCGTGGCACCGGGAACGCATTTGATCAGCATGTCGGGGTCCAGTAGTGCTGCATAGACTTCGGCGGGGG
Organism: Sulfitobacter sp.; assembly: GCA_041579395.1. GTDB lineage: Bacteria > Pseudomonadota > Alphaproteobacteria > Rhodobacterales > Rhodobacteraceae > Sulfitobacter. Next base: position 185 of record JBFGFW010000322.1, on the reverse strand, counting down.
TGGCGGCGATCTGGCGGGTGTCTGACATTTGCATGGGGGCGTGTCCTCTTTGGGCGAAACTTTGGGCAACCTAGCGCAGATCATCGGTACCCGCCAAGGTGAAACGCGCTGGACACAATGCGCATTCCTGATAGGTCTGCCATATGAATGCATATGCACAGAACCGCGCGGGTGCCGCCATTGGC